>CAZLYE010000141.1:0-4426 GCA_964562865.1 uncultured Binatia bacterium (SeqCode)
GTCGTGGCGGTGGTGGACGTCGTGGTCGTCACCGTCGCGGGCGTCGTCGTCGTGGTCGGCACCGGCGGGCAGACGCATCCCTCCAGGCAGTCGAGCAGCGCCCCGCCCGGCGATCCGGACGGACACGTGGCGCTCCCCGGCGGATCGCACTGCTCCCCGGCCTCCACCACCCCGTTCCCGCAGCGGGGGCCGCCGACCGTCGTCGAGGTCGTCGTGCTCGTCGTCGTCTCCGTCGTCGAGCTGGTGGTCGACGACGTCGCCTGGGTCGTGCTCGTGGTCGAGGTGGCCTCCTCGGTGGTGCTCGTCGAGGACGTGGTCGTCGACGACGACGTCTCGAGGGTCGTCGTCACCGGTACGGGGCAGCTGGACTGCGGCTGCGGGTTGCAGACGAGGATCAGCTTGTTGGAGTCGAGCCGCGGCGGCTTGTCGTTCGTCTTCGCCACGACCTCGATGCCGCACTTTCCGGGCTTGCCCTTCTTCCCCAAGTCGACATGGATCGCGGTGAGCGGCCCGCAGGTCGGGTTGATGCCGTCGGGCGTCGGCTTCAGGAACCCGAGGCTGCACTTGCCCGACTTCTTGACCTTGAACTGCTTGAACGCGCCGGGGGCGCACGGCCCGCCGGCCTGGTTCAGGCAGATCTGCAGGTTGAAGGTGCAGGAGTTGTTGGGGGTGTCGACGCCGTCGTGATCACAGGTCGGATCGCAGTCGTTGCACTGGACGACACCGCCGTTCTCCTTGCCCGGGAACCCGACGAACTTGGCGAGACACTGAGTCG
Source organism: uncultured Binatia bacterium (SeqCode) (assembly GCA_964562865.1). Lineage (GTDB taxonomy): Bacteria > Desulfobacterota > Binatia > DP-6 > DP-6 > CAZLYE01. The sequence goes on from CAZLYE010000141.1 coordinate 776, forward strand.
AGTCGCCCTTGATCACGCGGGCGGAGGCCGGGACCGCCGCCCCGAGCATCATCGTCGCGAGGACGAGCACGGTGCAGCGCCAGACCGACCGTTCCGGATTCGTCATGTCCCCTCCCGCATGGCAGACGGGCGCTACCAGCTCTCCATGCGGGCCGTCAATACTAACGACGGGTCGCCTGCGCTCTGCTGTAGCGGACTCCTCGTCCGCGGGAGCCGGCGTCACCGGCTCCCGCGGGACCGGAGGCGCCTCAGGGGACGAGCTGCGACTGACCGGGCAGCGACACGGCGCCGGGGCCGGGGAGATCGCCGTTCGCATCCACCGTCGCGTTGTACGCCGGCGGGATGCAGAACGCGCTCGCGAGCGTCGCGGCATGCGGCGCCCCGTCGGCGAGACAGACGCCCGCCGCCGAGCCCGTGACCGAGATCACGTGCTCCGACCCCGGGGCCGGGCCGAGCGCAAAGGCTCCCGAGTCGCGCTGCTTGCAGCGGGCGCACGCGACCGTGCCCGGACACCCGGTGACCCCGGTGCACGCCGCATCGTTCGCGCACGGCACCGGCGGGTTGTGGAAGGTCGGGCTGAACGTCGCGCCGCAGAACCCGCAGAACACCTCCTGGCCCGTCAGGTTCGTGTTGTTCGCGGTGCTCGTCTGGGTCCCCGTCGTCAGGTTGAACGGAATCGGCAGCGCCCCGATGTAGTTCGAGCCGAGCGGTCCCGGGGGTGGCGGGCAGTCGTGGCTCGTCGGATACGCGGCATTCAGCACCGACGTGTCCGGATGGCACGACATCCCGTGCCGCGGCCCCCCCTGGCAGAGATTCGTCGTCGGATCGCAGATCGGGCACGGGTTGATCCCCGCCACGTTCGGCCGGTCCGGCGCCGACCCGTCGAGGAGATCGCCCGTGAGATACAGGTCGGAGGCGAGCGGCAGGTTCAGCGCCGTGGCGCCCGTCTGGCAGTCCCCGCTGCCCGACGCGCTCGTCTGCACCCGGTTCACCACGCAGACGCTCGCGCCCGTGAAGTTCGGGTTCGGGATCGCCAGCGGCGCCCCGAAGAGACACCCGGGCATCGTGCTCGTGCAGGTGCTCGATGGGCAGTCGGCGTCCACCACGCACGGCCTCCCGACGTTCGTGCCCCCCGCGCACGCCGGGTAGTCCGGATCCGCCACCCCGGCTGACGTGCAGTTGCGGTGGGTGCCCCCCACGCTGGTCAGATCCCCCGGGACCGTCGGCAGGATGGTGTAGCTCGTCCCCGAGCAGGCCGACGGCCGGACGTACTCGGTCCCCATGTCCGGCGGGGCCGCCGGATTGCTGAGCGTCGAGGCCCCGCCACCGGTGTAGAGGCCGCCACACTGGAGGTCGAAGAGCGGCGTGTTGCTGGCGTCGCTCACCGAGCCGCAGGTCCCCGAGCCGATTCCGTTCGTGAACCGGATCAGGCTGTTCGGGCCCGGGCAGCAGCTGCAGAGCGTCGTCGTCGTGGTGGCCGTGGTCGACGTCGTGGTCGTCGCCGTCGTGGCGGTGGTGGACGTCGTGCTCGTCGTGGTGGTCGCCGTCGTCGCGGTGGTCACGGTCGTCGAGGTCGTGGTGGTGGCCGTGGTCTCCGTCGTTGCCGTCGTGGACGTCGTCGTCGTTGCCAGCGTCGTGGTGGTCGGCACCGGCGGGCAGACGCACCCCGCGAGGCAGTCGAGCAGCGCCCCGCCCGGCGACCCCGACGGACACGTGGCGCTCCCCGGCGGGTCACACTGCTCCCCGGGCTCCACGACTCCGTTCCCGCACACCGGGCCGCCCTGCGTCGTCGACGTCGTGCTCGTCGTCGTCACGGTGGTCGAGCTCGTCGTGCTCGCCGTGGTTGCCGTGGTCTCCGTCGTGGACGTCGTGGTGGTTGCGGTGGTCGCCGTGGTCGACGTGGTAGTCGTCGACGAGGACGTCGTGCTCGGACCCGGGCACACGCAGCCCTCGAGGCAGTCGAGCAACGCCCCGCCCGGCGAGCCCGACGGACACGTCGCGCTGCCCGGCGGATCACACTGCTCCCCGGGCTCGACCACCCCGTTCCCGCAGACCGGGCCCTGGATGGTCGTCGTGGTGGTCGACGGCGGAGCCGTCGTGGACGTCGTCGAGGGCGGGACGAGGGTGGTCGTGGTGGACGACGGGAAGCAGCCCTTCGGGCCGCATGCGTCGCAGCAGCTCGGATGCTCGGTGACGCAGGCGGTGCCGCCGGGGAAGGGCTTGCACGCCCCTGCGCTCGGCCGGAGCGCGCAGCGGGACACGCCCTGCGCGCTGGTGAGGCAGCAGGTGACGGCCCCCTTGAGACCGCACGTCGACTTCGATTCGCACTTGATGACCTTGTCGAAGCACTCCTTGCGGAGCTTGCCGGCCTTCACGGCGGCCCTCATGAAGCGGAAGACGCAGAGCAGGTACTTGCCGTGGTTGTCCACGCCCGCGCAGTCGCACTTCTCCTCGGCCAAGCTACGGACCAGCTTCATCTGCACGTGGTCCGTGGGAACCTGGCCGCACACCGGGGCCTCGTCGTCCTGGTTGCCGACGTTCGCGCCGCCGCTGCTGCTGCTCCCGCTGCCGCCTGGCGTGTCGGCACGGGCCGGAGACGGCACGGTCAGCAGCAGGACGGCGAAGGCGGCGATCCCACGGACGACGGCGCTCATCGAAGCCTCCGGACGGCGGGCGCCCACGCAGGGCAGGAGCCCGGTCAGCGTGCGAGGTCGCACGCTCACGGGATGCGTCGGATGGCGGAGCCGGACAATCCCGTCAATACATCAAATGCATACCAAAAAAGCCTGAGAGGCCTTCCCGTGGCACGTGGGGGCCCACCGGACGGCAACGTCGCCGGGCCTTGCCCTCGCCCCTCCCCTCGGCGAATAGCCCTCCCGGAGGTTCGCATGATCAAGCTCGTGTTCTGCGCCCGCCGCCTCCCCCACCTCTCGCGGCCGGAGTTCCAGCGGTACTGGCTGGAGACGCACGGCCCCCTCGTCCGCCGGTACGCCGACGTCCTCCGCATTCGCCGCTACGTCCAGGTCCACACCCTCGACGACCCGGTCCAGGACGCCCTCCGCGCCAGCAGGGGCGGCCCGGAGCCCTACGACGGCGTCGCGGAGCTCTGGTGGGACAGCCGGGAGGACCTCGTCCGCGCCGACCCGGAATGGCGGCGCGCGGGCCAGGCCCTCCTCGAGGACGAGCGACGCTTCATCGACCTCGCCCGCTCCCCGCTCTTCATCGGGGAGGAGCACCCCCTTCGTCGGGGCGTGACGGTCAGAGGTAGGCGCCGCCGTTCGGGCTCAGCACCTGGCCGGTGAAGAAGCCCGACTCCTCCGAGGCGAGGTACCCGCAGGCGGCCGCGATGTCGTCCGGGCTCCCGATCCGGCGGACGGGCACCTGCGCGACGATCCGGTCGCGGACCTCGGGCGGCATGCCGGAGCGGCCGAGGAGCGGCGTCTCGACCAGCCCGGGAGCGATCGCGTTGGCGGTGACGCCCGAGGACGCGAATTCGATCGCGAGCGACTTGACCAGGCCGTGCGCGCCCGTCTTGGCCGCGCCAATATGCGCCAGTTCGGCATACCCGGTAAGGCCCGTGACGGCCGTCACACAAATGATGCGTCCCCATTTGCGCGCGACCATCTGACCCATCGCGGCGCGCGCACAGTT
>CAZLYE010000142.1:0-6661 GCA_964562865.1 uncultured Binatia bacterium (SeqCode)
CGCGCAGTGGCTCGAGATGGTGCAGGACGAGGAGCAGCGGATCGCGCGCCCGCGACAGATCTACCTCGGCCCCGCGCGACGCGACTACGTGCCGATCGACGGGCGGGCCGCCGACGCGGCGTGAGCGCGAGGGGCCGGGTAGCCACTCGCCCGGCGCCTCGCTATGCTCCTCACATGCTTGGACGCTTCGCGGGCGCCGCGGCGGCAGCCGCGATGCTCCTTCTCGTCGCCGGCCCGTGCCCGGCGAGCAACTGCGTGGGCACGTCCACCGGGCTCGTACCGCTGACCGACCTCGGCACCGGGCTCTACCTCGGCCAGTTCCAGGGCGGGCTCTACCCGGGCGGCTCGAACACGATGCCGCTGGCCCACCTGCTCGCGGGGCTCGCCGCCGAGGGGGCGATCGTCCCGCGGGACACCGACGGCACACCGGACCCGGTGAACGGTCGGGTCGTGCTCATGTCGCTCGGCATGTCGAACGCGACGCTCGAGTTCTGCATCATCAACGCCGGGACGACGGGCTGTACGCCGGAGAGCTTCATGGGGCAGGCGGCCGCCGATCCCGCCGTCAACCACACGACGCTCGCGCTCGTAAACGGCGCCCACGGTGGCCAGGACGCACCGCTGTGGACCGATCCGATGAGCGTCAACTACACGAACGCCGCGACCCTCCTCGCCAGCCAGGGGCTCTCCGAGGCGCAGGTGCAGGTCGTCTGGGTGAAGCAGGCCCATGCGCATCCCACGGTGTCGCTCCCTGCCGCGAACGCCGACGCGCACACGCTCGAGGGCTACCTCGGCACCACCACCCGGACGCTCCGGGTCCGCTATCCGAATCTGCAGCAGGTGTTCTTCTCGAGCCGCATCTACGCCGGCTACGCGGACGTCACGATCGATCCGGAGCCGTACGCGTACGAGACGGGGTTCTCCGTCAAGTGGTTGGTCGAGGCCCAGATCACGCAGATGGCCACGTCGGGGACGCCGCCCGACCCGGTGGCCGGTGACCTGAACTACGGCACCGTCGCGCCCTGGATCGCGTGGGGCCCGTATCTGTGGGCGGACGGGACGACGGCGCGCTCCGACGGGCTCACCTACCTCTGCTCCGACATGGCGATGGACGGGACGCACCCCAACCCGGGCGCCATCCAGAAGGTCGCCACCATGCTCCTCGACTTCCTCCTCACCTCACCGGTGACGCAGTCGTGGTTCCCGGCGGCCGGGGCCGAGACGACGACCACCACGACCATCGGCAGCTCCACCACGACGAGCATCGACACCTCCACCACCACGACTACGCTGCCCGTGGTCGCCTGCACCCCGCAGCCGCGCTCGGGGTGCCACCCCGCCGCCGCCGGGCGCGCCGAGCTGCTGCTCGCCGACTTCGCCTCGAACGGGCGGGACCGGCTGCGCTGGCAATGGGACGGCAGCGGCTCGCCGGCGAGGTCGGCGTTCGGGAATCCGCCGTCCGGAACGGGCTACGTCCTGTGCGTCTACGACGCGGGCGGGCTCCGGCTGGACAGCACCGCGCCCGGCGGGGGGCGGTGTGCGGGGAAGCCGTGCTGGCGGGCGACGCCGACCGGCTTCCGGTACTCCGACGGCAACGCACCCACGGGCGGGCTCCAGAAGCTCTCGCTCAGCGCGGGCTCGGTCGCGCGGCTCACCGTCAAGGAGCGGGGCGCCGGGCTCGCGGCGCTGCACCTCCCGCTCGCCATGTCCGTCCGGGTGCAGCTCCTCCGGACGGACGCGCCCGACTGCTGGGAGGCCTCCTACGGCGGGACGCCCATCCGCGACGACGCCGGACGGTTCAAGGCGCGGTCGAACTGAAGGTCGTGGTCATGCGCGCCGCCCGCGCGCGAGCACCATCTCGGCGGGGAACCGCATGGTGCCGTCGCGGAGGTACGGCGCGACCGCGGCTCGCACCGCGGCGGCGATCTCCTGCTGCACGTCCGGCGCCTGCCCGGTGACGACGCCCCGGAGCGGCGACGCGAGGCGGAGAAGGAACGGCCAGAGGTCGTCGAGCCCGAGCCTCACGTCCATGACGAACTCCTGCCGCTCCTCGTGCACCTCCCGCACGCCGGCGGCCGCGAAGAGCGCGGCGAGGTGTCCGGGGGCGGCGAGCCGGAACACGCCGGGGGCCGCCGGGTCGGGCGGCGGCACGTCGCGCGCGAGCCGGGCGACCACCCCCATCGGGGTCGCGAGGTAGGGGTTCCGCTCGGGCGCGCCCCACACCGCGGCCGCCACCGTGCCGCCCGGCCGGACCACGCGTACCATCTCGCGCACACCGGCGCCCGGGTCCGCGAACAGCATCACGCCGAAGCGCGAGACGACCGCGTCGAAGCTCGCGGCGGGGAAGGGAAGCGCCTCGGCGGCGCAGGCCGTGAGCCCCACACGCGCGGCGGACCCGAGACGCCGGTGGGCGCCGGCGAGCATCGCGGGCGTGAGGTCGGTCGAGACGACGGCTCCCGCCGCCCCGACCAGTTCCCGGAGTCGCCACGCGGGGTCGCCGGTGCCGCCGGCCACGTCGAGGACGCGCATCCCCGGGGCGATCCCGGCGCACGCGACCAGCGCCTCCGTGACCGCCCGCGTGCTCTCCCCGATGAGGTCACCCTCGCGGTCCCAGGTGCCGGCTGCCTGGGTCCACTGGGCGCGGCTGCGGGCGAGGACGTCGGCGGTCACGGCTGCCGGTGTAGCACCTGGCAGGCTGCCCGACACCCCCCGGGGTGCAATCGGATTTTTTTTGTCTTGTCACGTCGGAATCGGGCGTGGCACAGTTCCCGCGGGCCGTACCCCTACGAGGAGAGAGAGCATGTCGACCAGCGTGCGACCACTCATCCTGCCGCTCCTGATCCTGCTCGCGACGCCGTGGGGCGCCCGGGCCGGCATCGAGGAGGAGGCGAAGTGCCAGAAGACGATGGCCCGTGAAGGGGCGCGCTACGCGACCCGCGTCATCCGCTCGAACCTCAAGTGCACCGACGCGGTCGTGCAGTGCCAGCTCGAGTGCGAGCAGGGCAACTTCGGCCCGCCCTGCGACTCGAACCCCCCGCCGTGCTGCGATCCCGACGACACGGGGTCGAACGCGGGCTTCGCCGCGTGCATGTCGAGCGCCCAGGCGGTGTGCGACGCGGAGACGCTCAAGCGAGCGGCCTACGAGCAGACCAAGCACGACCACATGGTCGCATCGTGCGCGCCCCTCACGCTGGACGAGCTCTGCGGCGGGGAGTCGCCGGGTCTCAACTTCGCGACGCTGAACGCGGGCTGCCTGGCGATCAACCCCAACTACACCTGCACGCTCGAGAACCTGATCAGCTGCATCGGCGGTCCGCTCCAGCACCAGCTCCTCGACCAGATCACCTTCCTCCTCCATCCGCGCTCGAGCGACGCCATCGCCGCGCTGAACCTGGAGGCGGCGTTCCCGGATCTCCCGATCACGCAGAAGGTGAAGGGGGACGTGGCGGCCGGCAAGGTCGACGTCTGGTCGATCACCGGACAGGCGGGTGACGAGATCGTCGTGCGCGTCAACACGCGGGACGACAACGGGAACAACACCTCGAACCTGCATCCGATCCTCACCCTCCTCGGGGACGGCTGCATGCCGATCGGCGACACCAACGTGCACAGCGTCAACTGCGCCGTGCCGAGCATCTGCGGCGGCTCGTGCCCGCAGTTCAAGCGGGTTCTGCCCTTCGACGGCACGTTCGGGCTCGCCGTCCAGGCGGCGGCGATCGGCCCCTGCACGGGTGGACGCTACAAGCTCGTCGTCCTGAGCCCGAGCGGCACTGTGCCGACGCTGGTCGCCGACGACGTCGATCCGAGCTCCGTGATGGGGTCCCTGATCGGTCCGTGCACGGTCTTCGCGCCGTAGCCGTCGCCCTCACGGGCCGGCGGAGGCGGACTTCGCGCAGATGGCCGGCTGGGGCGTGAACGTCGTCCGGCTCGCGGTCGCGTGGAACTACCTCGAGCCCGCGCCCGGGGTCTTCGATCGGGGACACCTCCACGCCCAGATCGACGCCGTGGTCCAGACGAGCGCGGGCGATGCCTGGCAGTTCGACGCGACGCGGAGCCGTCTCGTCATCCGCCGCGATCCGTCACGGGCCGAGCACACCGTGCAGATCCGGCCCGCGAGCTGAGCCGCGCCTACCCGCACGCCTCCGCGAGCGTGCGCATCGCCTCCGCCTGCCGGAGACCGCAGATCATCGTCGTCACGCCGGACTCGCGCCACGCGGCGAGCCGGTCGCGGATGCGCCCGGCCGGGCCCACGAGCGCGACCTCGTCGGCGAGCTGGTTCGGCACGGCGGCGGTCGCCTCGCCCTTCTTGCCGTCGAGGTAGAGGTCCTGGATCTTCTTCGCGGCCTCCTCGAAGCCGTAGCGGCAGGCGAGGTCGTTGTAGAAGTTCTCCCCCCGCGCGCCCATGCCGCCGACGTAGAGCGCGAGCATCGGTTTCACGAAGTCGAGGCACGACTGCACGTCGTCGCCCTGGATCACCGTGACCGACGGCGCGACGTCGAAGGTGGCGAGCGACTTCCCGCCGCCGGCCCGCCGGAAGCCCGCCTCCAGCGTGCCCGCGTAGACGCGCGTGCGGTACGGCGAGTACCAGACCGGGAGCCAGCCGTCGGCGATCTCCGCCGCCTGCTCGACGCTCTTCGGGCCGATCGCGGCGATGTAGATCGGGATCTGGCGTCCGTGGAGGATCGAGCGGAGCGGCTTCCCGAGCCCCGTCGCGCCCGGGCCGCGGTAGGGGATCTGGTAGTGCAGGCCGTCGTGCTCGACGGGCTCCTCGCGCGCCCAGATCTTGCGCACGATCGAGACGTACTCGCGCGTCTTCACGAGCGGCTTCCCGAAGGGCTGCCCGTGCCAGCCCTCGACCACCTGTGGCCCCGAGACCCCGAGGCCGAGGAGGAAGCGTCCGCCCGACAGCTGGTCGAGCGACGTGGCGGTCGACGCCGTCATCGCGGGCGTTCGGGCCGGCATCTGCATGATCGCCGTGCCGAGGTGGATGCGCGTCGTCTGCCCGCCGATCCAGGCGAGGGGAGTGATCGCATCGGAGCCGTAGGCCTCGGCGCTCCAGACCGAGTGGAAGCCGAGGCGCTCCGCCTTGCGGACGAGGTCCATGTCGACCGAGAGCCGTCCGCCCGAGTAACCGATGTTGAGGGCGAGGCGCATCACGCGGCCACCCAGTTCCCGTGGAAGCCGTACGGGACGCGGTGGGGGAGCGTCACGCGCGCGACCGGCTCCCCGGCGACGTCGCGGGCGTCGAGGATCCAGAAGTCGCTCGCGTTCCGGGCGGCGTCGTAGGCGAGCACGAGGACCCAGCCGTCGTCCTCCGCGGCGCCCTCGCCGCGCGGGACGAAGAGCGGCTCGCCGACGCCGTTCTCCGCGCCGAAGCGGCGCGTCTCCGTCGTCCCGCGCTCGAGGTCGTACTTCCGGATGGACGTGAACACGGGGCGCGCACCCGCGTTCAGCTCGGGCTCGCGCGCGACCGTGTACCCGAAGCGGTGGCGGCGGCCGAGGCGGCGCTCGTCGACGCGCGGGAACTCGGCGACGATGTCGTCGAGCGGGGTCGACCGGACCCCGCCGTTCCGGAGGTCGATCCGCCAGCGGTGCATCCGGGCGGCGTTCTCGTCGCGATAGCTCGGGCTGTCCAGCGACTGCACGCTCATGAAGTCGAGGCGACCGTAGCGCGCGACGTCCAGCACGATGGCGTCGCCGTCCGCGTAGGCGTTCATCGGGTGGAAGACGTACGACGCGTCGGTCTCGAACCACCGGACGTCGGCGTTGCCGCCGCTCCGCGGCATGACGCCGAGCCGCGTGCCGCGCTCCGGCTCCCACGAGAACGCGCCGCCCCGCGCGGCCATGTTCTCGAAGCTGAACACGAGCGGGCAGAGGATGAAGATCACGTGGTCCTTGGTCACGGCGAAGTCGTGGATCATCGACGGCCAGGCGACGTCGATCGGCTCGCTCCGCACGAGCGCGCCGGTCCGGTCGGCGACGTGGTACTGCAGGAACGGCGGGAACGGGGAGTAGCCGAAGAAGAGCATCTCGCCGGTCTCCGGGTCCATCTTCGGATGCGCGGTCATCGGACCCATGAAGCGCCCGTCGAAGTCGAACTCGCCGACGGTCTCGAGCGTGTCGGGGCGCATGCGCGTCGGGAGCGCGGCCTCCATCAGCGCGAGCAGCCGGCCGGCGTGCCAGACGATGTTCGTGTTCCCGGTGTTCTTGAAGCTCGGCGCCTCGCTCGGGTCGAGGTCGAGGAGGCCGCGGAAGAGCGCCCGTCCCGTGGCGCGCTCCTCGCGGAGGCCTTTGCTCAGCACCCAACGGTTCCGGTAGTGGGCGCGCCCGTCGCGGAGCGTGATCGCGTGGATCATCCCGTCGCCGTCGAACCAGTGGTACCGTCCGGGCGGCTCGAAGGCGGGGTTCGGCCCGTTCCGGAAGTAGGTGCCGTTGAGCTCGCGGGGGATCGTTCCGACGACCTGCAGATCGTCCGCGACGCCCTCCATCCGCCACGGCGCGAAGTTGCCCTGGAGAAACGGGTTCGTGTCCGATTCGCGGCGAGTCATGCGCGCCTCCTCCGCCGGCCGCGGGCGCGAACGCCCGGCGCCGGCCGTGTGAGCTGTGCGACGAGGCCGTCGCGCAGGAGCGCGACGGCGGGATCCTCGAGCGGGAAGTAGCC
>CAZLYE010000143.1:0-5612 GCA_964562865.1 uncultured Binatia bacterium (SeqCode)
CGCACCCGGCACGCCGGTGGCGGTCGAGATCCGGGGCCGGCGCCTGCCGGCGCGGGTCGTCCACCGTCCGTTCTACCGACGGGTGCGACGGGAGGGCTGACATGGAGTTCCCCGACGACCTCCGCTACACGAAGGAGCACGAGTGGCTGCGGCTCGAGAGCAACGACGGAGTGGTCGGCATCACGGACTTCGCGCAGGACGCCCTGGGTGACGTCGTGTTCGTCGAGCTCCCGAGCGTCGGGGCGACGCTCACGCAGGGGCAGACCTTCGGTGTGGTCGAATCGAACAAGACGGTCTCGGATCTGTTCGCCCCGGTGAGCGGCCGGGTCACTGCCGTGAACCACGTCCTGCGGGACGAGCCCGAGCGGGTGAACGGCGATCCCTACGGCGCGGGCTGGATGATCCGGATCGCGATCGGCCGGCGCGAGGAGGTGGACGGGCTCCTCGACGCGGCCGGCTACCGGGCGTTCGTCGCCAGCGAGCAGAAGTGAGCGGCTACAGCCCGCACACCGCGGACGACGTGGCCGCGATGCTGGCGACGATCGGCGTCGAGTCGGTCGACGCGCTCTTCGCGCACATCCCGGCGGGTCTGCGGGCGCGGGCCGCGCTCGACCTGCCGCCCGGCCTGACCGAGCCGGAGCTCCGCCGGCAGCTCGGCGCGCTCGCCGACCGGAACGCGGGGGCGGTCGGCCCGGCGGTGTTCCTCGGCGCCGGCGCCTACCCCCACTGGACGCCGGCCGTCGTCGACCAGATCCTCCTGCGCTCCGAGTTCGCGACGGCGTACACGCCCTATCAGCCCGAGGTGAGCCAGGGGACGCTGCAGTCGATCTTCGAGTTCCAGACCTTCGGCGCGATGCTCCTCGGCCTCGACGTCGCGAACGCCAGCATGTACGACGGCGCGTCGGCCACGGCGGAGGCGGTGCTCATGGCGCGGCGCGTGCTCCCCGGACGGCGGACCGTCTGGCTCGCGCGCGCTCTCCACCCGCACTACCGCGCGGCGGTGAGGACCTACCTGCGCGGCCTCGGCGACGTCGACGTCCGGGAGGTGCCGTTCGGCGCGGACGGTCGGACGGACGTCGCGTCGATCGGGCGCGATCTCGGCCCGGACACTCTGTGTCTCGTCATCGGGCAGCCGAACGTCTTCGGTGTGCTCGAGGACGTGGTGGGGGCGGCGGCCGCGATGCGGGCGGTCGGCGCACTCACGATCACGGCGACCGCCGAGCCCCTCGCTCTCGGGATGGTCCGCTCGCCGGGCGCGTGCGGGGCCGACATCGCGGTCGCGGAAGGGCAGAGCTTCGGCCTGCCGGTCGCCTACGGCGGCCCGGGCGTGGGGCTCTTCGCCACCCACGAGCGCCACGTCCGGAACATGCCCGGCCGGATCGTGGGGGAGACGGTCGACGCGAAGGGGCGCCGCGGCTACGTCCTCACGCTCGCGACGCGCGAGCAGCACATCCGGCGGGAGCGGGCCACCTCGAACATCTGCACCAATCAGGGCCTGTGCGCGCTCGCGGTGACCGTGTACCTCTCGCTGCTCGGGCGGAACGGTCTCAGACGCCTCGCGGAGACGAACTACCGGGCCGCGCACTCGGCGGCGGCGCGGCTGGAGGCCGCGGGTATCCCCCGGGTGTTCCCGAGCCTGTTCTTCAACGAATTCCTGGTACACGCGCCCGACGCCGCCGCGGACTGGGACGCGCTCGCCGAGGACGGCGTCGTCGCGGGCTTTCCCCTCGGCCGCTGGTACCCGGAGCTCGCCGGGACGCTGCTCCTCTGCGTGACCGAGACGCACGCGCCGGAGCAGATCGATCGCCTCGTCGCCGCGCTGGCGCCGGCCGGGCGGGCGACGCGATCGGCACGGGGCTGACGCCATGCTCGACGAACCCCTGATCTTCGAACGCGGATCCCGGGGTCGCCCGGGATGGTCCGTGCCGGCGGGGCCGGATGGGGCGGCGTCGCCGCTCCCGTCGGAGCTCCAGCGGGAGGACGATCTCGCCGGCCTTCCGGAAGTGGGCGAGCTCGAGACGCTGCGCCACTTCCTCCGTCTCTCGCAGTGGAACTACAGCGCCGCGACGACGCTCTATCCGCTCGGCTCGTGCACGATGAAGTACAATCCGGTGGTGAACGAGGAGATGGCGCGTCTCCCCGGGTTTGCCGGCATCCATCCGCTCGTGCCAGAGCACCTCGCGCAGGGGGCGCTCGAGCTGCTCGCCGCTCTCGAGTCCGCGCTCGCGGCGGTGAGCGGGCTCGACGCGGTCTGCCTGCAGCCGTCGGCCGGAGCCCACGGCGAGCTGCTCGGCATGCTCCTCGTGCGCGCCTATCACGTCGACCGGGGCGGGCCCCGACGGCGCGTCCTCATCCCGTCGAGCGCGCACGGCACGAACCCCGCGAGCGCGACGCTCTGCGGGTACGAGGTCCGCGAGGTGCCGGCCGACGGGCGCGGGCTCCTCCCCGCGTCCGCGGTCGCCGCGGCGATGGACGAGTCCGTCGCCGCGCTGATGATCACCAATCCGAACACGCTCGGGCTGTTCGAGGAGGAGATCGAGGGGATCACGGCCGCGGTGCACGCGCGCGGCGGGCTCGTCTACATGGACGGCGCCAACCTGAACGCGATCATGGGCGTGGCGAAGCCGGGCGACATGGGCGTCGACGTCATGCAGTTCAATCTCCACAAGACGTTCTCGACCCCGCACGGGGGAGGAGGACCCGGCGCCGGACCCGTCGCCGTCCGCTCTGCCCTCGCCGAGTACCTCCCGGTTCCGCGCCTCGTCCGTCGCGGCGACGCACTCGGGTGGTCCGAGGACGCGCCGAAGTCCGTCGGACGGCTCCGCTCCTTCTACGGGAACTTCGGCATCCTGGTGCGCGCCTACGCCTACATCTGCCGACTCGGCGGTCCCGGTCTCGCCGAGGCGACACGACTCGCAGTCCTGAACGCCAACTACCTGCGCGCCCGCCTCCGCGGCACGTATCACCTTCCGTACGAGACCCCGTCCCTGCACGAGTGCGTGTTCTCGGACCGGAACCTCCAGGAGCACGACGTCCACACGCTCGACGTCGCGAAGCGACTCCTCGACTACGGCTTCTACGCGCCGACGATCTACTTCCCCCTGGTCGTGAAGGGGGCACTCATGATCGAGCCGACCGAGACGGAGACGCGCGAGACGCTCGACGAGTTCTCGGAGGCTCTGCTCCGCATCGCGGAGGAGGCCCGCACCGACCCGGCCATGGTGCGCGAGGCCCCCCACCGCACACGTCTCGCCCGGCTCGACGAGACCCGGGCAGCGCGCCGCCCAGTGCTGCGCTGGAGGCCGCCGGCCCGCGAAAAGACAGAGGATTTGGCCTGACTTTCGTTGACTTCGCGCCGACCCCTGTGTACCGTGCGCGCGGCGTGTCGGTCCTCAACACGAAGGTCCTCGTCCTCAATCGGTCGTACCTTCCGGTCCACATCACGGTCGTGCGGCGGGCGCTTTCGCTGCTCTACCAGGGGATCGCACGCGCCGTGGACGAGCAGTACCGGACGTTCGATTTCGCGACCTGGGCCGATCTCGCCGCCGACGAGGACTCGATCGGCCTCGTCGACCGTGCGATCCGCGTCCCGCGGGTGATCCTGCTCCAGGGGTACGACCGGATCCCGCGCCGCTACGTCCGCTTCAGCCGCTTCAACATCTACTCGCGCGATCAGAACCGCTGCCAGTACTGCGGGCGGCAGTTCCCGCGCGCCGAGCTGAACCTCGACCACGTCGTGCCGCGCTCGAAGGGCGGCACGTCGATCTGGGAGAACGTCGTGTGCTCGTGCCACCGGTGCAACCGTCTGAAGGGTGGGCGGACGCCGATCGAGGCATGCATGCGGCTCATCCGGCAGCCGCGGCGGCCACAGTGGACGCCGTTCATGACGGAGACGTACAGCCTCCGTCGCTACAAGGAGTGGATGCCCTTCCTGAGCGCGGTGGATGCGGCATACTGGAACACGGAGCTGGTGGCGGAGTAGCGCTCGGGGGCCCACGCCCCCCGGCATGATGGTAGTCTGACGGCCGTTCCCGTGCGGCCGGCGGGGGGACCCGGATGCGGATCAAGCAGATCGAGCTGAACGGCTTCAAGTCGTTCATGGAGCGCACCGTCCTCGAGCTGCCGCCGGGGGTGACCGCGATCGTCGGTCCGAACGGCTGCGGCAAGTCGAACATCGTCGACGCCATCCGATGGGTGCTCGGCGAGCAGAGCCCGCGCCATCTCCGCGGCACCCAGATGGAGGACGTCGTCTTCAACGGCAATGCGGAGAGCGGCCCGCTCGGGATGGCCGAGGTGTCGCTCCTCCTCGAGCGGGACGAGGCGGACCTGGCCGGGGTGAAGGACGCCGCGAACGACGAGGGAGCCGAGGGGCTTCCTCCCGAGCTCGCGAACGTCAGCGAGATCCTCGTGACGCGCCGGTACTTCCGCTCGGGGGAGTCCGAGTACTTCATCAACCGGGCGGCCTGCCGCCTGAAGGACATCACGGAGCTGTTCCTCGGTACCGGCGTCGGGACCAAGGCGTACGCGATCATCGAGCAGGGGCGGGTCGATCAGCTCGTCAACGCCAAGCCCGACGAGCTCCGTCTGTTCCTCGAGGAAGCCGCGGGCACGACGCGTTTCCGCAGCCGCAAGATCGCGGCCGAGCGCAAGATGGAACGCACGCGGGAGAACCTCCTGCGGGTGCAGGACATCGTTCGCGAGCTGGAGCGCCAGATGGCGTCGCTCGAGCGGCAGGCGCGACGGGCGGAGGAGTACCACCGCATCAAGGGCGAGCTGCGGGAGCTGGACCTCCGCGTGATGGCGGTCCGCCGCCGCGCCTGGTCGGCCGAGTCCGTGCAGCTGGGCGAGCGTCTCGCCGCGATCCAGGTCGAGGAGGCGGCGCTGCACGAGGACATCCGCCGCTCGCACGGGTCGAGCCAGGAGGCGCACGCGGCGCGCGTCGCGCACGAAGAGCGCCTGCGGGCCGTGGAGGAGGAGACGACGGCCGAGCGGCTCGCGGCGGGAGAGGCGCGCGTACGCGCGCTGAACCTCACCGCCCGCGGGGAGGAGCTGACGGCGCGCGCGGCGCAGAGCGTGGACGAGGCGCGGCTCCTCCGCGGGCGACTGGATCACCTCTGTGCGGAGGCGGCCGTCCTCGAGACCGAGGTCTTGCGACTCGAGGCGGAACAGCCGGAGGTCGAGGCCGCGCTGGCCGCGGCCGAGCGCAGGCTCGAGGCGCTCGCCGGCACGGGCGCGCCGCTCGAGCACGAGGTCGAGGCGGCCAAGGATGCGCTGCTGGACGGCCTCGCGGAGGAGGCGCGCCTGCGGAACGTGGCGGAGGCGCTGCGGCAGCGGCGGGAGGACCTCGACGGTCGCCGCCGCCGGCTGGAGGACGGCCAGCGAGCGCTCGGGGAGCGCGTACGGGCGAACGCGCACGCGGGCGAGACCGCACGCACGAGCGTCGCCCGTCTGGAAGACGAGCGGGCGTGGCTCGCCACGGAGCGTACCGCGCTGGCGCGCACGCGGCAGGAGCTCGCGGTCGAGGAAGCCGCCGGGCTCGTCGCCCTCGAGCAGGCCCGGACGGAGGCCACGCAGGTCCGCTCGCGAGCCGACTCCCTGCGCGAGCTCCAGGC
>CAZLYE010000144.1:0-2547 GCA_964562865.1 uncultured Binatia bacterium (SeqCode)
ATCGTCGAGTTCTCGTCGTCGGTGACGCCGTACGGTCCGATCACATCGGGACCGAGCGGGCTCCTGTGGTTCACGGACTCGTCCGGGGAGGTGGCTGCGTTCGACGTCGATGCGCACACGGTCCCGGCCTTCATCATCGTGACGGACCACAGCTTCGTCGGCGTGGCGACCGGTGGAGACGGGAGGCTCTGGGCGTCGGACGCTTCGGGTTACGTCTGGGAGGCCCGCCGCACCGACACCGGCACGACCTCGCAGTCGCAGCCGCTTCCGACGGTCACGGGCTACCCGTACCTGATCGCCTGGTGCCAGCCGTGGGGCGGCGCCTGGCTCGCGGAGGGGGCGGGGAACAACCTCGCGTTCGTCCCGCGGAGCACGGCGCCGATCGTCGAGGTCCCGCTCCCGACCCCCGGGAGCTCGCCGTACGCGGTCGCGTGCGCGGCCGACGGTTCGGTCTGGTACACGGCGCCCGGCGCGAACAGGGTGGGCCGGTACAAGCGCGACGGGACGTTCGAGGAGCTCGACGTGCCGACGGCGAACGCGAACGTCGACGGCATCGCGGTCGCGGGCGACGGGTCCATCTGGTTCACCGAGTTCGGTGCGGACAAGGTCGCGCGACTGTCGCCTTCGTCGCCGTGACGGGGCGCACCGATCCATGGCACGCGCGGTCACCCGGTGTGGATGGTCGGGGACGGATCCGCTCTACGTCCGCTACCACGACGAGGAGTGGGGCGTCCCCGTCGACGATGACCGGACGCTGTTCGAGTTCCTGATCCTCGAAGGCGCTCAGGCCGGTCTCAGCTGGATCACGATCCTGCGGAAGCGGGACGCGTATCGCGACGCCTTCGACGGCTTCGATCCCGCGCGCGTCGCGCAGTTCGACGGCCGCAAGGTGTCGCAGCTCCTCCGGAACCCGGGCATCGTGCGGAACCGGCTCAAGATCCAGTCGGCCGTCGCGAACGCGCGCGCGTTCCTCCGCGTGCAGGAGGAGTTCGGCAGCTTCGCCGCGTACCAGTGGCGGTTCGTGGACGGAAGCCCGCGGCAGAATCGGCGCCGGACCCTGAGGGACATCCCGGCCAGGACGGAGGAGTCGGACGCGTTCAGCCAGGACCTCAAGCGGCGTGGATTCGGGTTCGTCGGGTCGACCATCGTCTACGCGCACATGCAGGCCGTCGGGATGGTGAACGACCACGTCCTCGGATGCTTCCGGCACCCCGAGGTCACCCGGCTGGGAAGACGGCATGGCGCTCCGCGCCGGGACGGCTAGCATGCCGGCGTGATCGCACGGGCGGCGGCAGTCGTCGTGCTCGCTCTTCCGCTGCTCGGCGGCTGTCCTCGCATCGATCACTACGTCATCCATCCGCGCGGCGCGGCGCCCGGGGTGACGACGTGGTCCGGCGACTTCGGCCGCGACCAGCTCGAGATGCACGTCGAGGGCGCCCGTCCGGCGGGTCCTGGACCGTTCCCGACCGTGCTCGTGCATCCCGAGGAGGACGAGACCGCGGCCGACATGCGCGGCGTCATCTCGGACCTGGCGTCGCACGGCTACGTCGCGATCGCCGCCGACTACCGGCGCTGGATCCGCGGGAAGTGGCGGCGGAACTCGTTCGCGTGGCGATCGACCGGCGATCTCATGCTGGTGATCGACGCGACGCGCGCGTATCCGGAAGCGGATCAGAGGCGCATCGGGGCGCTCGGCTTCTCCGAAGGCGCCGTCGTGAGCCTGCTCATGGCCGCGCACGACCCCGACCGCATCAAGGCCGTGGTCGCGTACTATCCGATCACCGACTTCCCCCGCTGGTACGCCGGGAAGCGGACGGGGTTGATGTCCCGCTTCCTGTTTCGCCTGGCGCGCTGGCAGCTCCGGGTCGACTCGGGTGCGAAGAGCGAGGACGACTTCCAGACGATGCTCCGCCTCGCGTCGCCCGTGTACATGGCCGAGTTCGTCCGGGCGCCGGTCCTCCTCGTGCACGGCGGGGAGGACACGCTCGCGTTGCCCGAGGAGTCGGAACGCATGGCGGAGCGCCTGGCGGCGTCGGGCGACACGGCGAAGGTGATGATCGTCCCGGGCGGCAAGCGGCTCTTCAACTTCCGCGACCCGGAGCAGGCGAAGGTCGCGTGGGACGCGACGCTCGCGTGGTTCGACCGCCGTCTCCGGGGGACGCCCGAGCGGTGATGCCTCACTTCTTCCGCGTCGGCGGCGCGAGCGCGCGCTTGGCGGGGATCTCCTCGCCGCTCCGATCGACGTAGTGGATGTCGAAGGCGCCGTCGGCGCTGCTGAAGAGGAGGCAGGAGCGGGTGCACGTCGCCTGGTGGACGTGATGGCCCGGCAACGACGTGTACGCGCCGGGCACGAAGCGGAGAGACGGGCCGTCCCTCATGGCGAGCGTGCCGCGCCCGCTGATGACCACCAGGGCTTCGATCGGCGTGTGCCAGTGCCAGGGAACGCGGCAACCCGACGCGAGCCGGAGAAGGACCCATGCCGGTCCCGAGCGCGGGTCGCCGCGCAGGATCGCGGCCGACGCGCACTTCGGCATGTCGGGGATCGAG
>CAZLYE010000145.1:0-5366 GCA_964562865.1 uncultured Binatia bacterium (SeqCode)
GCGATGCGCGAGCTCTCCCAGCTCCTTCGTCCCTCGGTGCTGGACACGCTCGGGCTCGTCGCCTCGCTCGAGACGCTCCTCCGGCACTTCCGCGATCGCCACGGCATCGCGACCAGCCTCACGACCGACGGGCTCCCCGACCGGCTCCCCGCCGACATCGAGACGGCGCTCTACCGGATCACGCAGGAGGCGCTCACCAACGTCGCGCGGCACGCCCGGGCGAGCCGCGTGCGCGTCGTGCTCGCCGCCACGGACGAGGACGTGCAGCTCGAGATCGAGGACGACGGCGTGGGCCTCCCGCCGCGGAGCGTCGGGGACGGCGAGACCGGCATCGGCCTGGTCGGCATCCGCGAGCGCGTCCGGAGCCTCCGTGGGAACCTGACGATCGTCTCGCGAGGCGGCGTGCGGCTCACGGCGCGCGTGCCCCTCCGAGCGGCGGCGGCGTGACCTTCGCCTGGACTTCCGCCGCCCGGGTGGCATAGCGTTCCGCGATGAACGACGACCTCGCCGTCCTCGACGCCACCGCGCAGGCCGAGCTCGTGCGCCGCCGCGAGGCCAGCCCCCGGGAGCTCGTCGACGCCGCGATCGCGCGGATCGAGAAGGTGAACCCGAAGCTGAACGCGGTGATCATGCCGCTCTTCGAGAAGGCGCGCGCCCAGGCCGCGGCGGCGCTGCCCGACGGGCCCTTCCGCGGTGTGCCGTTCCTCCTGAAGGACCTGATCTGCCACTCCGCCGGCGACCCGTATCACGCGGGCATGCGTCTCCTCCGCGAGCTCCGCTGGGTCGAGCCGGACGACACCTACCTCGCCGCCCGGTTCCGGGCCGCCGGCTTCGTCCTCTGCGGGCGGACGAACGTGCCCGAGCTCGGCCCCGTCCCGACGACGGAGCCCATCGCCTACGGCCCGACGCGCAATCCATGGGACCCGACCCGCTCGCCCGGCGGCTCGAGCGGCGGCTCGGCCGCGGCGGTCGCGGCCGGCATGGTCCCGGCCGCGCACGCGAACGACGGCGGCGGCTCGATCCGGATCCCCGCGAGCGAGTGCGGGCTGGTGGGGCTCAAGCCGTCGCGCGGCCGCGTGTCGTTCGGCCCCGACGCGGGCGAGGGCTGGGCCGGCATGTCGATCGAGCACGCGGTCACGCGCTCCGTCCGCGACTCGGCGGCGATCCTCGACGCCATCGCCGGCTACGTCGTGGGCGACCCGTACACCGCGCCGGCGCCGGTGCGTCCCTTCCGCGAGGAGGTGAGCGCGCCCCCGGGCGCGCTCCGCATCGGGCTCCTCGTCGCGGCACCGGGCGGCCAGGTCCGGGTGCATCCCGACTGCGTCGCGGCGGCGCGCGACGCGGCCCGGCTCCTCGAGTCGCTCGGCCACCGCATCGAGGACTCGCATCCCGCCGCGCTCGACGACGAGGACTCCGCGATGGCTCCCGTCACGGTGATCGCCGCGTGGACCGCGCGCGACCTCGCCCACTGGAGCGCGCGGACGGGGCGCGAGATCGGCCCGCGCGACGTCGAGCCGATGATCTGGGGGATCGCGGAGATGGGCCGTGGCGTCAGCGCGGTCGAGTACATCCAGGCGGTCGAGAAGCTGCACGCGTACGGCCGGCGGGTGACGCGCTGGTGGTCCGATGGCTTCGACGTGCTCCTGACGCCGACGCTCCCGGAACCGCCGCCCCGGCTCGGCGAGTTCGATGCGACGCCGGCCGAGCCGCTCCGCGGCTTCGCGCGCGGCGGCGCCTTCGTCGTGTTCACGCTGCCCTTCAACGTGACGGGCCAGCCGGCGATCTCGCTGCCACTCCACTGGAGTGCGGAAGGGCTCCCGATCGGGGTCCAGCTCGTCGGGGCCTACGGGCGCGAGGACGTGCTGATCCGCCTCGCGGCGCAGCTCGAGGCGGCCCGCCCGTGGAAGGACCGCCGGCCGCCGATCCGGGCGTGAAACCGGAAAAGACGCACATGGCACGATCCGTGTCCCTCGACATGGAGTAACCGGGCACGACGCCGGCTGTTCGAGGGGAGGGGAGAGAAACATGGGGTGGAAACGGCTCGCGACGATGGCCCTGGCGCTTCTCATGACGCAGGCTCCTGCGGCCTCCCGGGCCGCGACGACCGGCGGGGAGCGGGCCACGGGACCCACCCCGCCCCGGCTGAGCCTCACCGACGGCGAGGTGTCGTTCTGGCGCCCCGGCGCCGAGGACTGGGCACCGGCCAAGATGAACACGCCGCTCGCCGCCGGCGACGCGCTCTACACCGGCGACAACGGCAACCTCGAGCTGCAGGTCGGGCCGGCCGCCTTCGTCCGCACCGGCGCCGGGACCGACCTCGGGCTCGAGTCGCTCGAGTCCGACCTCCAGCAGTACAAGATCACCTCGGGCCACGTGGCGGTCGACGCCCGACGTCTGCACGGCAGCCAGGCGATCGAGATCGACACGCCGAACGGGGCGCTCACGATCGACAAGCCGGGCTACTACCGGGTGGACGTCGCCGACGACAAGACCGCGTTCACCGCGCGCCGCGGCGGCCAGGCGACGCTCGTCCCCGCCAACGGTGACGCGACCGAGGTCGCGGCCGACAAGCAGGTCGTCCTGAAGGGCACGGACACACCCGAGGTCGCCACCGCCGGCGCGCCCGATCCCGACGACTGGGATCGCTGGAACCTCGGCCGCGGCGAGCAGGCGAGCCAGCCGTCACGGAGCGCCAGCTACGTGCCGCCCGACGTGGCGGGCAGCGGCGAACTCGACCAGTACGGCGACTGGCGCCAGACGCCGGACTATGGCGCCGTGTGGGTCCCGCGCGCGACGCCGGCCGACTGGGCGCCGTACTCGACGGGCCGCTGGGTCTGGGATCCGTACTACGGCTGGACGTGGGTGGACGACGCGCCCTGGGGATGGGCGCCGTACCACTACGGCCGCTGGGTGTACGCGGGCGGGTTCTGGGGCTGGGCGCCGGGTCCGGTCGTCGCGGCGCCCGTCTACTCGCCCGCGCTGGTCGCGTTCTTCGGCGGCCCGCACGTGGCGGTCGGCGTCGGCGTGCCGTTCCCGTACGTCAGCTGGGTGGCGCTCGGCTGGGGGGAGCCGCTGATCCCGTGGTGGGGTCCGGTGGGCTTCGCGGGGCACTGCTATTGGGGCGGCTGGGGTGGCCCGCGCGTCGTGAACAACGTGATCATCCAGAAGAACGTCTACGTGAACGTGCGGAACGTCACGGTCTTCAGGAACCAGACCGTGAACCACGCGGTCATGGCCGTGCACCGTGACCGGTTCGGACAGGGACGCGTGGAGCACGTGAACCTCACGGCGGCCGACGCCCGCCGGCTCCGCCCCGTCCGTGGCCCCGTCGGCGTGAAGCCCTCGCCGGCGAGCCTCGTCGCCGGGGAGGGGCGCAGCCGACGTCCACCGGAGTCGGCGCATGCACGCTCCGTGGTGGCGACGCGGCCGCCGCAGGACGTCTCCCACCGTCTCCAGGCGGCGGGCGTGAAGGCGCCGGCGAACGGCGCGCCGCCTCCGCGTCTCGTGCAGGCCCCGCACGGGCAGCCGGGCGTGCGCCGGGCAGCCGCTCCCGCGCGCACGACTCCGCCGCCGCATCCAGGCATGGAGCGCCAGCACGCCGGCCAGAGGCCGTCGCAGCCGACGCCGCCCGGCCGCGCGGGCACGGCGCGCGCGGAAGGTCGCTCACGCCAGGGCGGGCAGCGACAGGCCGGCGACGGGTCGCGGCCGGCGCGCGACGGGAACGGTGGTCGCGAGCGCGCGGACGGGGAGCGGTCGGCGCCCGCCCGGCGGTCGGAGGAGGCCGCGCCGCGCGAGCAGGGACATCCCGCCTCCGGCGGAGAGCGCCCGCGTCGGGGTCAGCAGCGCCAGGGCGGGGCGCCGTCGGCGGGCTCTGGCGCGGACCGAGCGCCGTACGCCGAGACCCCGCGCTCGTACCCGGCGGCGGGCGGACCCGGACGCCGTCCGGGACGCGAGCACGGAGGGTCGGGCCGGAGGCGGGCGGCGGCGAACGTCTTCCCGCTCAGCGCCGACGGCCCCACGCGTTCCAGTGCGTCTGGTTCCGCGCGGGGAGTCGCTTCGCTGGCTTGAAGTCGCGGCCCGAGTAGTACGCGACGGGCAGCAGCGCCGTCTGCGTCACCGTGTCCGGGATGCCAAGGAGCTTCGCGGCGTCCTGCTCGAACATGATGTGGAGCGTGGTCCACGCGGAGCCGAGGCCGCGCGCCCGGAGTGCCAGCATGAGGGACCACGCCGCCGGCAGGATCGACCCGTAGATCGACGCCTGCGCGAGCGTCCCCGCGTTCTCGACGCGCCCCTCGACGCACGGGAGCACGTGCACCGGCACCTCGTGCAGGTGCTCCGCGAGGTAGACCGCGGAGTCGAGGATGCGCGGCATCTGGGCGGCGCGCGGGTCGCCCTCGGGGATCGCGGGCCGCGTGGGCGACGACGCGTACGCCTCGAAGGCGCGCTTGTAGAGCGCCGCGAGCCCTGCCCGCTTGGCCGGATCCGTCACCACGACGAAGTGCCATCCCTGCGAGTTCGATCCCGTCGGCGCCTGGAGCGCGACCTCGATCGCGCGCTCGATCACCTCGGGCTCGACGGGGCGGCGGAGGTCGAGGCGCTTGCGGACGGAGCGGGTCGTGGTGAGGAGACGGTCGGCCTGCGCGATGTCCATGACGCGGAATACAGCACAGGTCCCGGAGCCGAAGCCAGACGCGCCTGGCGGTCCGCCGGGCGATGTGGCAGGAATCGGCCGCCGTGGGCTCGCCCGTGATCATCGAGGCCGCCATCAACGGCCTCACGACGCGGGACCGGAGTCCCCACGTACCGCGCTCCCCGGCGGAGATCGCCGAGGACGGGCTCCGCTGTCTCGCGGCCGGGGCGGCGATCGTCCACAGCCACAACGCCGAGATGGCGGTCCCCGCCGCGCGCGCCGCGGAGCTCTACCTCGCGGCGTGGCGGCCGCTGCTCGGCGCGCGTCCCGACGCGATCGTCTACCCGACGGTCGGAGCCGGCGCGACCATCGTGGAGAAGTACGCGCACATCCCGCTCCTCGTCGAGGCCGGCGTCCTCCGCATGGGCCTCGTCGATCCGGGGTCCGTGAACCTCGGCCCCATCGTCTACGCGAACAGCGCCGACGACATCGAGCACGAGATGGCGCTCTGCGCGCGCCATCGCCTCGGGCCGAGCCTCGCGATCTACGAGCCGGGATTCGTCCGCGCGACGCTCGCGTTCCACGCCGCGGGCCGGCTGCCGCCGGGTGCCCTCGTCAAGCTCTACTTCGGCGGCGAGCACGACTACTTCGGGCGCCCCGGCCCGACCTTCGGTCTCCCTCCGACGCGCACGAGCCTCGAGGCCTACCTCGCCATGCTCGAGGGCACGGGGCTGCC
>CAZLYE010000146.1:0-4760 GCA_964562865.1 uncultured Binatia bacterium (SeqCode)
GCATCACGATCGCGGCCACCACCACCAGGAATCCCGCGAGCCCGATCAGCAACGCGGCGGCGAGCCCACCACCGGCGGCCTTGAAGACGCGGACGGCGCCCGTCAACCGCACCTGGAGGGCCGCGACCTCCGCGCGGACGATGCGCGTGGCGTCGGTACCCAGGCGCTGGACCAGGGTGCCGACCGACTCCTGCTCATCCGGTGCCGGTGTGGGCGCTCTCAGCGCTGCCACGGGTCCGTCCTCCCTCCTCGAGGGCACGACGCAGGAGATCGAGGGCGACGAGCGTCGCGAGGTTGCCGAAGGTCGCGCGGATCGTGCCCGTCGTGATGCGTCCACCGATCGACGACGCGAGGCCGCCGCCGACGACGAAGCCCGCGGCGAGGGCGCCCATGAGCAGGAGCGCCGGCTGATCGCCCACCATACGGGACGCAACCGACCCGATCTCCGAGGCCGCGTCCTCGAGGGCGCTCAGCACCTCGTTCACGGGCGACGGGGTGTCCGCGCCCGGGCTCACTTGAAGGCACGCGCCAGCTTGGCGACGATGTACCCGGCAGCGAACGCGCCACCGAGCGCGATCAGCGGCGACTCCCGGACGAAGCTCCCGAACTCGTCGTTCATCGAGTTGAACATCCCCTGGGCCTGCTCGGCGGTGTGCCGGAACGTCTCCTGCATCTTCCCCTGCGCGCGACCGATGCCCTCGGCGAGGTTGTCCTGGAGGGACCGGCCCGCCGCCGGCGCGTCCTCCCTCAGCTTGGCTGCATCCATGGGTGGGGCCTCCTCGGGCGAAGGCGGGGAGCAAGAAGCATTCCCCTGGCGAGTCCGCGCACTGCCGAGCGCACTGCGCTGGTCTACGCGGCGGTCTGTCGCGCCGCGCTACAGCGCGCGGCGGCGCGCTTTCGCGACGGCGGCGTGAAGCGCACGCACCCGCGCGGCGCTCACGGGAACGCGCGTGCGCGTCGCAACCGTGAGCGCCGGTTCACGCCGGTACGACGCGCGCCGCGTCTCTCCGCGGGCGCGCGCCTGGCATGCGGCTCGCTTTCCGCGCCGGGAGGGCCCGACATGCACCTGCGATACGCGCTGCTGGCTCTGCTCGGCGAGGGCGAGGCGC
Organism: uncultured Binatia bacterium (SeqCode); assembly: GCA_964562865.1. Taxonomy (GTDB): domain Bacteria; phylum Desulfobacterota; class Binatia; order DP-6; family DP-6; genus CAZLYE01. Next base: position 1,110 of record CAZLYE010000146.1, read on the forward strand.
ACGGCTACCAGCTCCTCAAGCGCTTCAACGAGCGCGTCGGGCCGTTCTGGCATCCGAACATCGGCCAGGTCTACCAGCTGCTCCACGAGCTCGAGCACCGCGGCCTGGTCGCTCGCCGCGACGTCGCGTCCGGGACGCGCCTGCGGCGTGTGTTCCGGATGACGTCGCGCGGCGAGCGGGCGCTCCGGACGTGGCTCACCCGCCGGCCGGGTTGGCCTCCGCCGCTGCGGGACGAGATCTTCGTCCGCCTGCTCGCGGCCGAGCGCTCCGGTGCCGGCGCCGCGCTGGCGCAGCTCGATCGGCAGGAAGCGGAGTACCGACGCTACGTCGCGCTCGTGGAGGCGGAGGCGGCGCGCCCGGGCGGGTCGGTCACGCGGCGGCTCGCGCACGAGGCTGCGCTCGGCCAGGCGGAGGCGCATCTCCGTTGGCTCGCCCGCTGCCGGTCCGTCCTCTCGGCAGCGCCGATCGCCTGCGCGTCCTGACGCCCCGGAGATCAGTTGGCGCGCGAGCGGATCGTCAGCGTGTGGATGCTCGCCCGCGGCGGCTGTGAGAGCTGGAACACGACGGCGCGCGCCACGTCCTCCGGCTCGAGGAGCGGCGTGTCGGGATTCACGAGCCCGAGCCCCGTCCAGCGCGCGAGGGCATCCGGCAGGACCGCCGGGTCGAAGCCGGCGCCGAACTCGCTCGCGACGTTGTGTATCTCAACCGTCATCACGCGGATGCCGAGCGGCGCCACCTCCGCGCGGAGCCCGCGCGAGAGCGTGTGCACGGCCGCCTTCGAGGCAGCGTAGGGGGCGAGGTACGGCCAGGCCTCGTGCGCCGAGGCGGAGGTCATGTTGACGATGTCGCCCGCGCCGCGCGGGAGCATGTGACGGAGCGCCGCGCGACAGGCGACGAGCGGACCGAGCACGTTCGTCTCGAGGACGGCCCGCCATTCTTCGGTCCGTCCCTCGGCCACCGTCCGGACGTGCCCGACTGCGGCATTGTTCACGAGCGCGTCGAGCCGCCCGTGGCGGGCGGCGGCACCGTCGATCAGCCGCTCCACCTGCGCCTCGTCCCGCATGTCGGTCGGGACGGCGTCGGCCTCGCCGCCCGCGGCGCGGATCGCGGCCGCGACGGCGTTCAGGCGATCGGCCCGGCGCGCGCCGAGCACCACCACCGCGCCGGCGGCACCGAGCTCGCGCGCCACGGCTGCGCCGATTCCCGACGATGCCCCCGTGACGACCACGACGCGTCCCGCGAGCGGCCGCTCCACCGCCGTCCCCCTATGCGGCGAGCAGCGGACGGAGCGCCGCGAGGAGGTTCGCGGGCGGGTCGACGGCGGCGGTGCCGGCCGGATCCGTCCACTGCCAGCGCGTCGCGACGCGCACGAGCGGTCGCTCGCCGCCGGGGCGTGCGATGCGCTGGTGCGCGTCCAGCCCGCCGGCCGCGGGCGCGAACCACGTCGCGATCTCGAGGCGGTCGCCGTACCGTGCCCCCTCCAGATACTCGAGGTCGGCGCGCCGGAGGACGGGGATGCCGCCGTGGCTGATCATGCGATCGACGGACCATCCCGCGTCCTCGAGGACGTCGAGCGTCGCCTGCCCCGCCAGGTCGAGGTAGACGGCGTTGTTGACATGTCCGATGGTGTCGACCTCGCACGCGCGGACGCGGTGAGCGCCGACGGCCGGAGCCGCGGGCGGCGCAGGGCTGCTCCACGACTCGCGCTCCCGCCCGTTCCCGCACGCGAAGCCGAACGCGGCCTCGAGATCCGGCGGGACGCGGCGGGGGCGCCCGGTCGCCGCGTCGACGTAGACCCAGTCGGTGAGCGCGTCCAGGCAGACGCGGCCGTCGCTGCCGTGGACCGCGTAGCGCCGGTGCGAGCGGACGCGGCGGAAGTCCTCCACCCACGTCCGGATCGCGAGCTGCTCCTCCGCCCGCGCCGGATCGGCCACCTCGACGACGGAGCGCCGGACGAGCCACATCGCACCCGCGGCCGCGTACCAGGCGGCGTCGTACCCAGCGGCGGTGCTCGCCTCGACCGCCGCGTGCGCGAGGTAGCGGAGGTAGACCGCGGGATGGACCCGTCCGAACCGGTCGAGCTCGTCGTGGCGGACGGTCACGTGCGCGGTGTAGACAGGGGGCACGACGCGTGCCTGGTAGCATACCGGCCGCGTCGAGGACAGCGAACGTGCCGGGCCTTCCGCTCCCGCTGCGCAACGCACTCGCCGAGCTCGCCATCGCGGCGCCCGACGAGGCGGCGGCGCGCGCCGCGCTCGTCTGGCTGGCGGGCGCGGGCGGCGCACCGCCGCCCGCCGCAGCCGCGCGTCTCGCCGCCGTTCACCTGATCGATCCGGACGGCACGGCGCTCCTCGCCGTCCACGCGCCGCACGCCGCGGCAGCGGCCGGGCATGCCGCGCGCGCGCTCCGCGCCGCCGACGCCGTCCGGTGCACGGCGGCGGACCGCGGACTCGACCGAGCGTGCCGCGTCGCTGTGGCGCTGTGGAACGAGCGGCTCTTCTTCGAGGTGCACGAGGTGCTCGAGGCGGTGTGGAAGACGGCGACGGGGGCCGAGCGGCAGGCCCTCCAGGGCGTCATCCAGATAGCCGTCGCGTTCCACCACCTCGCGCACGGGAACCGCCGCGGCGCGCGGACGCTCCTGGCGGAGGGCCGCGGGCGCCTCGGGAGCGTGCCGATGTCCGTGCTGCCCGCGCTCGACGTCGCGCGGCTCCTCGCTGCCACCGCACCGTGGGAAGCGGCGCTCGGCGGGGGTGCGTCGCCGGAGGCGGCGCCGCCGCGGCTCGAGCTCGCCGGCTAGGATCCGGCCGCGGTCTTCAGCACCGACAGCACGCGCAGCTGCTCGCGCACCGTCTCGAGGTCGGCGATCAGGCGGCCGACGTCGGCGCGAGCGGCCTCCAGGTCCTCGAGGCGCACCGCCCCGAGCATCGTCCGGAGCGTCGCGACGACGCCACCCAGCGCGAGGAGCGTCGGGCCCTCCTCCCGCCGAGGCTCGGCGTGCGGCGCGGGCGGCGGCGCCTCCGGTGATGGAGGCTCCTCCGGGCGAGGCCAGGAGCGGACCGTCATCTGATCGAGCAGCGGCACGTCGTCGCGCGGCGCGACGCGCTCGAACGGGCCGAGGGCACGGAGCCAGAAGCGCTCGTACTCCGCACGGCGTCCGGGGTCGCGCAGGATCTCGTACGCTTCCTTCGCGCGACGGAAGAGCGCGCCGTCGCCGCCGACGTCGGGATGGTGACGCTTGGCGAGGTTGAGGAAGCGGTCGCGGATCGCGTCGGCAGGCGCGAGGGCAGGGACGCCGAGGATGCGATAGAGATCGGTCCGGCGACGCTCCTCGATGGTCGCGAGGAGGACCGCCGCGCGGTCGATCACGTACTCGGGCGTCACGCCGCGCCGGCGCGCCGTGCGGCAGATCTCCCAGTAGTAGGAGGAGCCGCGCGCCCGCGCCGCGTCGACGAGGAGCGCTTAGAGGAAGGCCGCGTCCTCCTCCGGACCCGTGAAGAGCTCCTCGGGCGCCGTCGCGTCGAGGAGACGCAACAGACCCTCCAGCGCGGCTCGCCGACTGCTCATGAGCTGTGCCACCCGTCGCGCCCTCGGCGCGCGCAGCTTCTACCAAAGAACCTCCGCAGGCGGAAGAAAATTTTCCCGCCCTGCGAC
>CAZLYE010000147.1:0-9369 GCA_964562865.1 uncultured Binatia bacterium (SeqCode)
TGCACGGCGCTGGCGCCGGAGGTGCGGCTCACGGTCGACTCCGACGGCAACGTGCTCCTCCCCATGGACTGGCGGGGCGTCCTCGTCCGCGCGAGCAACGTCCCCTTCCCGCGACTCATGCGCGCGACCCTCGCGCCGCCCGTCCCGGTCACCATTCCCGGGTCCTCGTTCCTCGCCTCCTACACGCCGGAGGGCGCGCTCCTCCCGCCCGTCTTCGACCCGCAGTTCGATCCGAACCAGAGCGGCAGCGTCCTCACGCTGTTCGGCTCGGCGGACACACCCTACTCGATCCTGCGCATGGCGCGGCGGAGCGACCACTTCGGAGCGTGCAGCGGCGGTCTCAACGAGGGGCTGCCCTGCAACGGCTCCGAGGACTGTCCGGGGGCATGCGCGGGCGGTGCGAACGCCGGCAAGCGCTGCCTCACGGACTCGGAATGCCCGGGCGGTACCTGCGGAGCCGGAGGCACGTGCGGCACGGCGCGGTGCGCGGGCGGGAGCAGGAAGTGCTCGGCCGACGCGGACTGTCCCGGAAGCGAGTGCGGGTCGGGACTGTTCGATCTGCGGCCCTTCCTCGCGAGCGGGGTCGGCCCGGTGGTGCTCCCGCGCCTCGCGCCCTCCGGCCCCGGGGTCTGCCAGACGCCCGCGGGCCAGACCTGTCACGGAGACTCGGACTGCTCCTCCGGCCCGTGCGTCTTCTACGCCCTCACGGCGGACACGCCGGTGCCGCTCGAGGGCCTGGTGCAGACGGACCTCGAGTCGGCCTTCGTGGTGGACGAGAACGTGGCCGCGCAGGACCTGAACGGCGACGGCGACACCACCGACACGGTCGTCACGCTCGCGGCTCGCAGCACCGGCACCCGCCAGCTCCTCGGCGCGCCGGCGGAGTGCTCCTCCACCATCAGCGGGACGCCGGCGGGGCGGGCGGTCGTCCGGATCGCCCAGCCGCCGTTCAGCTTCCCGGCGGTGGCCGTCGAGGGTGACACGGTCGCCTTCCTCGAGTCGGAACCCGGGGAGAAGCAGTGCGACGAGAACGCGAACGGCACGGCGTTCGACTCGATCCTGCGCGTCTTCCGGCTGGGGCAGGCGACCGAGGTGACGGCAGGCACCCACGTCGCCGCCGACGCCACGCCGCTCGTCAACGGCCGGAGCCTGGCGGTCTCGAACGGGCGGGTGTTCTTCCGGACGCCCGAGGCCGCCGTCGCCCACCGCAAGAACATGCTGGCGAGCGTCGCCTCGGATGGCACCACACAGAGCACCAACTACTTCGGCTCCCAACCGGGAGGGATCTCCGGCGACGGCAGATACGTCGCGTTCAGCACCCCCGACGCCATGGTCGCGGGTGACACGAACGCAAACTGGGACGTCTTCGTCCGCGACCGGACGAACGGGACGACCGAGCGCGTGAGCATCGCCTCGGACGGCACCCAGGGCAACGGCCAATCGGGAGATTTCATTGCCGGCACGATCTCGGCGGACGGCCACGTCGTCGCCTTCGTGAGCTATTCCACGAATCTCGTCCCGGGCCCGATGACCGCCCTCTACGAGGTCTTCGCGCGGGACCTCCTGAACGGGACGACGGAGCGCGTGAGCGCCGTCTCGGGCAGCACCACCTCGGGCAACAACGTCTCCGCCCAGCCGGCGATCTCGGCGGACGGGCGCTACGTCGCGTTCTGGAGCCAGGCCACCAACCTGGTGGCGAGCGGCAACAACGCCACGAACCACATCTACGTGCGCGACCGCCAGAACGGGACCACGGAACGCGTGAGCGTCGACTCGAACGGCAACTCGGCGAACAATGCATCCCAGGGGGTGGCGATCTCGGCGGACGGGCGCTTCGTCGCGTTCGCGAGCTATGCCAACAACCTCCTTGCGAACGACACGAACGGGAGCAACCCCGACGTCTTCGTCCACGACCGCGTCACGGGGAAGACCGAGATCGTGAGCGTCGACTCGGCCGGGGCGCAGGGTGCCTCGGGGGCCGAACTGGACAATCCCGGGATCTCGGCCGACGGGCGCTTCGTCGCCTTCACCAGCGCCTCGGCTCTCGTCGCGGGCGATACCAACGGCACCGACGACGTCTACGTGCGCGACCGCCTACTGGGGACGACGGAACGCGTGAGCGTCGCCTCGGACGGCACCGAGGGCAACGGCAGCTCCGGGGGTCCCTCGATTTCGGCCGACGGGCGACTGGTCGCGTTCTCGAGCTATGCGACCACCCTCGGGGCGAGCGCGGCCGGCGACGCCTTCGTCCACGACCGCCTCACCGGAGCCACCGAGAAGCTGAGCGTCGCGCCGGACGGCAGTCCCGGCAATGGCGCCAGCGGCCCCATGATCTCGGCCGATGGGCGCGCCTTCGCCCTGGCAACCACAGCCTCCAACCTCGTTCCGGTCGACACCAACGGGGCCACCCTCGACGTCGTCGTCCGCGGCCTCGACCCGGCCGACACCGCCGCCGACCTCACGGGCGACGGGGCCTTCGACGACACAGTGCTGCAGAGGCTCGATGTGGCCTCGGCCGTGGTGACGCCGCTCTGCCCGGCCGACGCTGTCTCGGTCGCCGGGGGCGCGGCCGCGTTCCTCCGCCCGGAGGCAGCGGGGCCGACGTCGACGTCGAAACTCCCGCAGTGTCCGGCGGGCCCGAACCCGCTGTTGCCGAACGATCTCAATGGAGACGGCGATACCGCGGACGCCGTGGTGGTTTTCGCGCCGGCCGGCGGCGCGCTCCAGAACCTCGGCCTAGCCGCGGCCTCGGTGTCGCTCGCCGCGAGCTGCGTCGGGGGGACGAGCGCCGGCCAGGGCTGCGACGTCGACACGGACTGCCCGGGCGGCGCGTGTAGCGCATCGTGGCTCACGGCCCTCGCCTCGGAGGCCGGTGAGGGCGGCCCCAGCCGGCCACCGCCGGATTTGAACGGTGTGGACTTGAACGGCGATGGCGACACGGACGACACCGTGGTGGAGGTCCACCCCGCGAGCGGGGGCACGTGGACGAACGTCGCGCAGGCGGCCGACGTCGCGCAGGTCGCGGGCGCGCTGGTCGCCTTCATCACGCCCGAGTGCGCGCAGGGGGGCGGCGTGACCAGCGGCTGCCCGGCCGGCGGCACCGATCTCAACGGCGACGGAGACGCGGCCGACCGCGTCCTGCAGCTCTACGATGCGGCGTCGCCGGCGCCCACGAACGTCGTCCGCCAGGCAGCCGAGGAGTTCGTGCTGGGGAGCCCGCACATGGTCGACTGCGGTGGTGGCCCGCGGCTCCTTCAGCTCGTCGCGTTCCGCACCTCGGAGGCGGCGCAGGGCAACACTGACCTGAACGGCAACCACCTCACGACGAACGACGTCCTCCAGGTGGTCGCCTACGACGTCAACGCGCACAGCGCGACCCCCATGAACACCATGCAGCAGGTCACGCCGTGCTCCCTCGAGGCGTGCGATCCTCGCTTCCCCTACCGGGTGTTCGACCGCACCGTGAGGTTCCTGACCGACGAGGCCCAGCAGAACCAGGATCTCGACGGCGACCACGTGATCGGCGGCCTCGTGGTGCAGGTCTTCGACGCGTGCACGGGCATCACGACGACGATCGGCTCGGTGTGCGGCGTTGGAGGGGATCCCACCGCCGAAAACGGGGCCTCGACGGCGTGCGTCGGGCACTGCGTGGCGAACGGCACGACGCTCCTCGTCCCGGCGAGCTGCCGCGTGAACGCGGACTGCCCGCAGGGCGCGACCTGCGAGCCCGACATATCGGTGCAGCCGGCGCCCGTCGCCGACGCCGACGGCGACGGCGTGCCCGATGCGATCGACAACTGTCCCCTCGTCTACAACCCGACGCAGACCGACACCGACCACGACGGGGTGGGCGACGCATGCGACGACGCGGCCTGCACGACCGTGCCCGTCACGGATCCGAAGGCCGCCGTGAAGGTGATCGCCAAGAACGAGGCGGGGAAGTTCTCCGCCAAGTTCGCCGTGCCGCTGGCGGCCTACGCCGGCGAGCCCGTGACCGTCCGCCTGGACGACGGCAACAGCAGTCCCATCGCTCGCCAGGACATCGGCGCCGTGCCGCCCAAGGGCACGACCGGCAAGGTGTGGCTCTACAAGGTGAAGACCCCGGGCGTGCAGAAGGTGCAGCTCACCAGCGCGCCGCCCGGGACGTTCAAGGTGAAGGTGAGCGGGAAGAAATGGTTCTCCACCGCGGCCGCGGACCAGGCGGCGGCGAGCACGACGCTCACCCTCAAGATCGGGTCGCAGTGCTTCACGCACACGGTGACGAAGAAGACGCCGTAGGTCTCAGCGGGCCTGGAGGCTCCGCCTGCGGCAGGCGCTTCAGGCCCGCAGAACTTGGTCGACGCTCGGGCCTTCGACGACGCGGAACGAAGGTCGTGGCCCTGTATCAGGCGACGAGCCAGCCGAAGAGAACGAATGCTGCCGTCCCCGCGAGCATGACCTTCAATCGCGTCCGTGCGTCGAAGGTCGGCGAAACCGCGAACACGATCGCGGCGACGATGCCGAGCGGTACCGTGGCGGCGGGTAACTGACCGAAGTCCCTTCCCGCGATCACGTACGCGATCATGACCCCGAGGCCCCAGCCGAAGGGCAACGCCATGACCACGGCAAATCCGACCACCATCCATGACGGCGTTCGCATGTCGGCGCTCAACAGAGCCCCTGCCTTACGGCGAAAGGACTCAAAACGTCATCCTCTCTTCGGCCGCACCGATGCTTGGGCGAGCACGGCCCTGGCCGTCGCGACGTCGACGCCATCCGGGTCGGGGAAGGAACGACACACGGCGGCAAGCACGCGGCGCGCGTCGCCGCGCCTCCCGCGCGCCATCCACGACCGGGCGAGGCTCGTGGCCGCGCGGAGCTCGAGGAGCTTCGCTCCACGGCGGCGGGCGGTCGCCATCGCCTCGGCGAAGCAATGCTCCGGCACGCCCCGGTCCGCACCGTGCCGCCGTGCGAGGAGCTCGCCACGCAGGCGATGCAACTCCGGCTCGACGAGACGCTCGCCAGACTCCTCCAGCGTCGCCATCCCCTGCACGATCGTATCCAGGCCTTCGTCGATGCGCTCGGCCCGCGCGTACCCGTCCGCGAGGAGCGCGAGCAGGTACGTCCGTCCGATCGCCGTCCCGGTGCGCTCCCAGGCCGCGAGGCCCTCGCGCATCTCGTCGAGCCCGCCGTCGCCGCCGCCGGCGGCGACCTCCGCCCATCCCCGCAGCACCATCGCCAGCCCGACCCACTGCGGGAAGCCATGCTCGCTCGCGATGGCGAGCGCCGCGCTCGCCCGCTCTCGGACGGCCGCGACGTCACGCCGACTCTCGTGCACCATCGCGGCGAAGCCGGTCGCCGTCACGAGCGCGTACGTGCTCGCCGTCTCGCGCGCGAGCCGGTCCGCCTCCTCGATCCGCTCGACGGCGCGGGCGAGCCGACCCTGCATGCACGCTACGATCGCCCCATAGGCGGCGCACGTCACCCGGGGATCGATGATGCCGGCACGATCGAAGAGCGTCCGGTCGGGCCGGCGGCCCGCGTCGTCGCGCACGGAGGCCCGCGCCAGATGCTCCTCGGCGGCGTCGACCGCGCCCTCGTAGGTGGCCGTGAGCCCGAGCGAGAGATGGGCGCCGCTCAGCAGCGCGGGCTCGTCGGTCCGCTCCCCGAGCCGGAGGAGATGGGTGGCGATCGCACGCGCGCCGGCGAGATCGCCGCGCGCGAACCGCAGGCCCCACTGTCCGAGGAGCGCGAGCGGCAGCTGGAACGCGTCGCCTGCGCGTTCGCTCAGCTCGTGGGCGCGGCGGAGCGCGCGCTCGACCTCGGGCGACGCCTCGCTCCGCGTCGCGACCAGCGGCATGGCGAGCCCGAGCTGGAGCGCGAACTCCTCGCGGTCGCGCTCCGGCGTCGGCGGGAGGGCGTGGAGGGCGGCGATCGCGCTCGTGTAGTGATCCACCGCCTCCCGGTACGCGTGCCGGCCGAGGGCGTTGTCGCCGGCGTGTCGGCGGTAGGCGAGCGCGCGCTCACCGTCACCTCCGCGCTCGAAGTGGACGGCGAGCTCGGCGGCGATCTCGCGCGCGCGCGGGCCGTGGCCGGCCTCCTCGCGCGCGCCGATCCGGCGATGCAGCTCGGTGCGGCGGCCGGCGGGGATCCGGCCGTACACGACCTCGCGATGGAGCGTGTGGACGAAGCGGTAGCGCGCTGCGGTCGTGCCGTCGGGCCAGGCGGCCGTCCCGGCCGGCGCGAGGAACTGCTCGCGGCGACCGAGCGCCGCGCACTGCGCCTCGACGCGCGCGACGTCCGCGTCCAGCGCGGCGGCCACCGCCGCGGCAGAGAACTCGAAGCCCGCGATGCTCGCCGCCTCGAGGAGCTCCTGGTCGTCGGCCGCGAGCTGATCGAGCTGGCGGTCGATCAGCTGCTCGACGTCGGCCGGTGCGCCGAGCGCGAGCCCGTCCGCCGCGTCCGTCAGCTCCCAGCGCTCGCCGACGCGGGCGAGCGTGCCCCGCGCAATCAGGTCCTCGATCACGTTCACCATGAACAGCGGGTTGCCCTCGGTCCGACGATGCACCACGCGGCCGACGGCGCGGGCCCACGGCCGGTCGGCCGCGCCGAAGCGCCAGGCGACGTACCGGGTCACCTCGACCTCGCGGAGGAACGGCAGGCGAAGCTCTTCACAGTGCCGGTGCAGCCGGAGCTCCTGCACGAGCGCGCGCAGCGGGTGGCCGTTCGCGAGACGGTCGGCGGGTCGATACGTCGCGAGGACCAGCAGGCGGGCCTGCTCGCGGCGCCGCGCGAGCGCCGAGAGGAGCGCGAGCGTCGAGGGATCGCTCCAATGGAGGTCCTCGAGCGTGAGGACGAGCGCGCGCTCCGCCGTCAGCGCGTCGAGCGCGTCGCCGAGCTCGCGGAGCATCCGCTCGCGCGTGGTCTCGGCCGCGGACGACGCCGCGCCGAGTTCGTCCGCGCCGGCGACGCCCGGCATCTGCGCGAGCCAGCTCGGCGCGCGCTCCCGGAGCGCCGACACGAGCGCCGTCCCGCCCGGCGCACGGCACAGCCGCACGAGCGCCTCCAGGACCGGCATGTAGGCCTCGCCCGTCCCGAAGTGCTCGATGCACTGGCCCTGAGCGTCCCACACGCCGTCGCCGGCGATGCGCCGCCGGAAGGCGTCGACCAGCGTCGTCTTCCCGATGCCGGCCTCCCCGCTCACGAAGACGACCTGACGTTCGCCGCCCAGCGCGCGCGCGAGGTACGCGTCCAACCGCTCGAGCTCCGCCTCGCGACCGACGAGACCCGGCGGCGGGTCGGTGGCGCGCGCCGTCCCGCGGAGCCCCCGGCTGACCGGCGGCACGAACCGGTACCCGCGCCCCCGCACCGTCTCGACGAACCGTGGCGCGCGCGGATCGTCGCCCAGCGCCCGGCGGATCTCGAGCAGCGAGTCCCGCGGCAGCCCGTCGCCGACGTGCACGTCGGGCCAGACGGCGGCGAGGAGCTCCCGGCGCGTGACGAGCCGTCCCGGGCGCTCCGCCAGATGCCGCAGCATCGCGAAGCTCTTCCGGCGCAGGGGAATCGCCGCCGGGCCGCGGCGAAGCTGCTCGGCGGCCAGATCCAGCTCGAAGGGAGGGAAGAAGAGCGTGACGTCCGTCGGCATGCGCCCCGCGGATTCGACGAAGATTCTACGGAGATACTACCTCAGCACGCTTCCGAGTGCCCGCGGCTGGCGGGTACCGTGAGCCGCCATGCGCGCACGCCTCCTCGCCCTCGTCCTCGCCCCCCTGATCGTGGTCGCCTCGCCCGCGGCGGCCCGGAAGACGGGCCACCAACCCTGCCCCGACGCGACGTACGTCGTGCAGGGCGCGCCGCTCGCGTTCGGCGCCGGCGGGACGCCGGTCGAGTCGCTGCACATCGGCGCCGGGCGGCTCGCGCTCGGCGACTGCGCCGGCGCGGCGAAGCTCAAGGCCACCAGGACGGGGACCCACGTCACGGCGAAGCTGTCGGGTTGCCCCGGCGTGGCCGGGAAGCTCAAGGTGACGGCGCTGATCGCGTCGTCGTGCGAGCAGGTCGAGGGCACGGCGAAGGGCAGGAGGAAGGCGCACTTCACGTTCGTGGCGACGCGGTCGCGGTGCGGGGACGGGTTCGTCGACACGGCGGGCGGCGAGCAGTGCGAGCCGCCGGGCAGCGCGGGGTGCGATGCCCGGTGCCAGGGCACGAGCGCGCCGGGGGGCACCACCACGACCACGCTGCCGTCGGACGACACCGACACCCTGGAGGTCACCCCCGCGGGCTCGCCGGACGGCGCGCTGCTCAGCGGCAGCGCCGACGCGACGGGCGGCACCCTCGCCGACGCGGCGACCGGCGCGAGCGTCGAGGCGCCGGCGGGTGCCTTCGCCGGCAGCGCGCAGATCACGATGCAGCCGGTCACGAACACGCTCGATCGGAAGCGCGGCGACGGGGTCCGCGTCTCGGCCGACGCGCCGCTCGCGAAGCCGCTCGTCGTCCGTCTGCCCTACGATCCGGCGACCGTGGACCCCGCGGCGCTCCGCCTCGCGGTCCACCTGGCCGACGGCTCGTGGCAGGAGCTCCTGCCGCGCGCGGTCGACACGACGGCGCACACGATCGCCGCCGCGCTCCGGCCACCGGCCGCCGCGGCCGCGAGCGCGCGGAGCCTGGCGGTGGTGCCCGAGGCGCTCGAGTTCAACTACTGGGAGGTGGTGGAGTACCTCGGCTTCCAGATGAAGCCCGAGTCGGCGACCGTGCAGGTGGGAAAGCAGCGCGACTTCACGCCGTACTCACGCGAGTCCCACAAGCGGTGCATCCAGGAGGTGGAGGAGTGCGATCCCTCGCAGGGCGACGACTGCCTCGCCGCACCGCCGCAGTGTGACGAGCCCGTGGTCGTGACGATCCCGTTGACCAACGCCAAGCCGGGGTTCTTCCGGGTCTGGTACGTGAACGACGTCCTCCAGGGCGACGGCACCATCGGGACGGTCGTTCCGCACGGCAACCTCGGCGCCACGTACACGGCGCCCGCGACGAAGCCGGATCCGAGCGTCGTCACGGTCGAGTTCGTCAGCGAGAACGTCAACACGCACGAGGAGGCGTCGGTGAAGGCCGAGGTGAGCATCGTCACCGGCTACCACGTGACCGCGGACTACACCGGCCCGCAGGACGATCTCTGCTTCTGCGAGATCGGCGACGTCACCGACCACTTCGAGCTCGACCTGGACTACCCCGACAACGAGGCCGCGCTGGTCCTTCGCGACGAGCCCGTGAACGTCGCCAGCACCGTGAGCAACGAGAAGAAGAATCCGCACCTCACCACCGCCAACTGCACCGACGACGGCGGGTTCGAGCGCTTCGAGGACACGTCGATCACCGCGATCGGGCTCGGCGACTCGC
>CAZLYE010000148.1:0-6414 GCA_964562865.1 uncultured Binatia bacterium (SeqCode)
TCAGCAGCCCGGTGCGACGGGACCCGTGTGCTCGATGCACGCCGTGTTGCCGCCGCAGCGACTCGGGTCCTGGACGCAGTATGCGGTGCAGGTGGACTCGGAGGAGAACGAGGGGCAGTCCTTGTCCTGCGGGGTCCACCACGTGACGTCGGCTGCCGCCAGCGTTCCGCCGAGCACCAAGGCCGCGGCCAGGCTGAGCACGATTCTCATGGTGCGACTGTACCCTCGGGCGCTCGCTGCCGTCCAGCGCTTTTCGCCGCCGTCCCCGAGCCGACGTCCCAGATCGCGAGCCCGCCGCCGGTGTCGCCGGCGAGGAGGAGGGGGCCTGCCCAGGCGAGCGCCTGGACGGGATCCGGGCGCCAGCGGAGCGTCCCCCGGAGGTCCGCTCCCGGAACGCCGTGGAGCCGCACGGTCCCGTCGAGCCCGCCGGTCGCGACGGCGGTGCCGTCGGGCGCCGCCGCGAGGGTCACCACCGTCGGGCCCCCGGGCGTACTCGCGACGCGGCGCGCGTCGGCGACCCGCCAGACGTCGAGCACACCGTCCTGGCGTGCCGCGACGAGATGGTTCCCCGCGAACGCGAGCGCCTGTGCCGGGACCGGCGCCGGCAGCGTGCCGGCGGCGCGCCCCGACGCGACCTCGAAGAGTGCAATGGGCCCGAGCTCGGTCGCGAGCGCGGCGAGGCGGCCGTCGGGCGAGAGCGCGAACGCCGTGAGGGCACGGCCGGCGTCGAGCCTCCCCACCTCCTGACCGTCGTCCGACCGGACGAGATGCACGGCGCCGTCGTAGAAGGCGCTCACCAGGAGACGCGACGAGTCGGCCGACCAGGCGAGCGCGCGGAAGCGGAGCGGGGAGCCCGGGAGCTCGGCGACGAGGTCCCCGGTCGCGAGCGCGTAGCGGAGGAGCTGGCCCCGCACGGTCACGGCCACCTCGGCGGCGTCCGGTCGCACGGCCACCGCGTCGACGGGATGCGCGTGGTCCGCGTGCGCGTCGGTGCCGGGCACGGGCACGAGCCCGAACGCGAGCTCGCCGGCGGGGAGCCGCCAGCCCGTCACGCCGTGGCCGAAGACGGCGACCAGCGCGGTGCGCGCGTCCGGCGTCGTCGCGAGCGCGCGTACCATCCGCGGGAACTGGACGGTGCAGACGGGGGCTCCGCCCGCGCCGTCCGCGTCGGCGGGCCGCTCGCACGCGGCGGGCAGCCCGGCGAGCCCGGGCGCCGCGACCGGCACGCCGAGATGCAGCTCGATGGGCCGGCCGTCGCGAACGAGCGCCAGATGGAGCTGGACGTCGGACGTCGCGATCGGGGGGCCGGCGGCTTCGAGCCGGTCGTCGGCGGGGGCGAGCGCCAGCGTCCGCGCGCCGTCCGGCGCCCGGACCGTGACGGATCCGGTCAGCTCGCGGGGTGCGATGGGGCGGCGGTGGAGGTCGCTCGGATAGACGCGGATCCGGCCGTCGGGCAGGACGACCGCCTCGACGTGGAGGTCGCCCGCCATCGCGACGACGCCTCCGTGGCGCGCGGTGTGATCGTGGACGGACGGTGCAGGCGCATCGGCGGCGGTCCGGTCGGGGGCCTCGCCGCACCCGAGCCACATCCCGAGCGCGACCGCGAGCAGCCAGGTCGCCGGCCGCATCGCTCAGACGCGCAGCGCCTTCGTCAGCAGCTCCTGCACGACCTTGGGGTTCGCCTTGCCGCCGGTCGCCTTCATCACCTGGCCGACGAGGAACCCGAGGACGCGCTCCTTGCCGCCTCGGAACTCGGCGACCTGCGCGGCGTTCCGCTCGATGACGTCCGCCACCGCGGCCTCGAGCGCCCCGTGGTCGCTCACCTGCGCGAGCCCCTCCGACGCGACCAGCTCGTCCGGGTCGCGCCCGGTGCCGCGGAGCTTCGGGATGAGCGCCTTCGCGGTGTTGCGGTTGATGGTTCCACGCTCGACGAGCAGGGCGAGGCGCGCGAGCTGGGTGGGTGTCAGCGGCCACTGGTGGATGACGAGCTCGCGGTCGAGCTTCTCCTCGCGCACGATCCGGAGCAGGTCGGTCATCACCCAGTTGGCCATCTCCTTCGCGCCGGCTCCGGCGGCGACGCCGGCCTCGAAGTAGTCGGCGACGTCCTTCCGCTGCGTGAGCACGTCGGCGTCGTACGTCGAGAGCTTGTGCTCGCGGACGAAGCGCTCGCGACGCGGCCCCGGCAGCTCGGGGAGCGTCGCGCGGATCTCGTCCACCCACGGCGTGCCGACGACGAGCGGCAGCAGGTCGGGCTCGGGGAAGTAGCGGTAGTCGTGCGCGTACTCCTTGCTCCGCATGGAGCGCGTCTCCTCGCGGTCGGCGTCCCAGAGGCGCGTCTCCTGCGTCAGGCGCTCGCCGCGCGCGAGGGCGGCCGCCTGGCGGCGGACCTCGTGGGCGATCGCCTTCTCGACCGCGCGGAAGGAGTTCATGTTCTTGATCTCGACCTTGGTGCCGAGCTCCTGCGCTCCCGCGCGGCGGACGGAGACGTTGGCGTCGCAGCGGAAGCTGCCCTCCTCCATGTTGCCGTCGCAGATCTCGAGGTACTGGAGGATCGAGCGCAGCGTGCGGAGGTACGCGCCCGCCTCCGCGACCGTCCGCATGTCGGGCTCGCTCACGATCTCGAGGAGGGGGACGCCGGAGCGGTTGAAGTCGACCAGGCTCGCGTCGCCGTGCGCGTCGTGGATGTTCTTCCCCGTGTCCTCCTCCATGTGGATGCGCGTGAGCCCGATGCGACGCGTCTCGGCGTCGACCAGTATCTCGATGTAGCCGCCGGTGCAGATCGGCAGCTCGTACATGCTGATCTGGTAGCCCTTGGGGAGGTCTGGGTAGAAGTAGTTCTTCCGCGCGAAGCGCGACCGCGGCGCGATGGCACACTGTGTGGCGAGCCCCGCGCGGATCGCGAACTCGACGACGCGGCGGTTCAGCACCGGCAGCACGCCCGGCATGCCGAGGCAGACCGGGCAGACGTTCGTGTCGGGCGGGCCACCGAATTCCGCCGAGCACGCGCAGAAGATCTTGGAGCGCGTGAGGAGCTCGGCGTGGACCTCGAGGCCGATGACGGCCTCCCAGCCGGCGGGGGCGTCCGTCTCGCTCATGCCGGTGGCCTCCGGTGGTGCCAGTCCGTCGCCCGCTCGTACGCGTGGCCGACGCGGAGCACGGTCGCCTCGTCGAACGGACGGCCGATCACCTGGAGCCCGATCGGCAGCCCCGTGCGGTCGAAGCCGCAGGGCAGGGCGAGGGCGGGGAGCCCGGCCAGGTTCACCGAGATCGTGAAGATGTCGGAGAGGTACATGGTGAGCGGGTCGGCGGTCTTCTCGCCGAGCCGGAAGGCGGTGGTGGGCGCGACCGGCGTCACGAGCGCGTCGCAGGTCTCGAGCGCCTTCTGGAAGTCCATCCGGATGAGGGTCCGCACCTGCTGCGCCTTCAGGTAGTACGCGTCGTAGTAGCCGGCGGAGAGCGCATACGTCCCGAGCATGATCCGCCGCTTCACCTCGGCGCCGAACCCGGTGGCGCGCGTGGCCTCGTACATCTCCCCGAGCGCGGGCCGCGCCTCACGGAGCCCGTACCGGACGCCGTCGTAGCGCGCCAGGTTGGAGGACGCCTCCGCGGTCGCGATCAGGTAGTAGGTGGCGATCGCGTACTCGGTGTGCGGGAGCGACACCGGCTCGATCCTGGCGCCGAGCCGCTCGAGCTGGTCGACGGCCGCCCGCACGCCCGCCTCGACCTCGGGCTGCATCCCCTCGACGAAGTACTCGCGCGGGAGGCCGAGGCGGAGCCCACGGACGGTCCCGTCGAGCGCGGTCAGGTACGACGGCACGGGACGCGGCGACGCGGTCGAGTCGGCGGGATCGTGGCCCGCGATCGCCTCGAGCACGATCGCGACGTCGGTGACGTCGCGCGCGAGCGGGCCGACCTGGTCGAGCGAGGAGGCGTAGGCGATGACGCCGTAGCGCGAGACGCGGCCGTACGTCGGCTTGAGACCGACGACCCCGCAGAACGCGGCGGGCAGGCGGACCGACCCGCCCGTGTCGGTCCCGAGCGAGGCGTGGCATTCACGCGCCGCGACGGCGACGGCCGAGCCGCCCGACGAGCCGCCCGGCACGCGCGCCCGGTCCCACGGGTTCCGCGTCGTCCCGAGCGCGGAGTTCTCGGTCGACGACCCCATCGCGAACTCGTCGCAGTTGAGCTTGCCCACGATGACGGCGCCGGCCTGCCGGAGCCGGGCCGTCACGGTCGCGTCGTAGGCCGGTACGAAGTGCTCGAGGATGCGCGACGCCGCCGTCGTGCGGAGCCCGGCCGTGCAGATGATGTCCTTCACGCCGACCGGCACGCCCGCGAGCGGCCCCGGGTCCTGTCCCGCCGCGACGCGCCGGTCGATCGCCTCGGCGGCGGCGAGCGCGTCGACCTCGCTCTCCGTGAGGAAGGCGCCGAGCTGCCCGTCCACCTGCGCGATCCGCGCGAGCGCCGCGCGCGTCAGGTCGACGGCCGAGACGTCGCGGCGACGGACCCGGGCGGCCGCCTCGCGGACGGAGAGCTCGTGGAGGTCGCTCACTCGATGATTTTGGGGACGCGGAAGAACCGGCCGTCGCGCGCGGGGGCGTTGGCGAGGAGCGCGTCGGTGGCCGGTGGATTGTTCGCCGCGTCGTCACGGAACGCCGCGCGATCCACCTCGACGTGGGCCGTCGGCTGGACGGCGCTCGTGTCGAGCGCGCTCAGCCGCGCGAACGCCTCGAGGATGTGGTCGAGATCGGCCGTGAGCCGCTCCTCGTCGGCAGGCTCGAGGCGGAGACGCGCGAGCGCGGCGACGCGGCGGACCTCCTCGCGCGTGATCGCCATGAGGCCCACCTAGCCTACCGCCCCGGGGCGCGCAACGACGAGCGCCTTGCGACGCCGGGGGGCGCCGAGTAGATTTCCCCGACGTGGACGAGCGGGGCGAGCTCGGGCGGCGGGGCGAGGCGGTGGCGGAAGAGTTCCTCCGGCGCCACGCGTACACGATCGTGGCTCGCAACTACCGCTGCCGCGCCGGCGAGATCGACCTGGTGGCGCTCGACGGCCCGGTGCTCGTGTTCGTCGAGGTGCGGAGCCGGCGCGGGACCGCCTTCGGGACGCCGCTCGAATCGGTCGACGGGCGGAAGCGGGCCCAGGTGGCGCGCGTCGCCCAGCACTTCGTCGCGACGCACCGCTGGCACGACCGTGACGCGCGTTTCGACGTCGTCGGAATCCGCTTCGACGCCGAGCCGCCCGTCGTGGAGCACGTGCGCGGCGCGTTCGAGGTATAGGGAGCGATGCTCGACATCCGGCTGATCCGCGCCGAGCCGGATCGCGTGAAGGCCGAGCTGGCGAAGGTCGCCTTCCCCGCCTCCGAGGTGGACGCCCTCCTCGAGGCCGACCGGCGGCGTCGCGAGGCGCTGCACGCGCTCGAGCAGCTCCGCGCGGAACGCACGACGGCGTCGAAGGCCATCCGCGACGTGAAGGACCCGGGCGAGCGCGAGCGAGCGATCGAGGCGCAGCGGGCGGTGGGCGAGCGGATCACCGCGCTCGAGGCCACGGCTGCCGCCGCGGAGGCGGAGTTCGAGCGCCGGATGCTCGAGGTGCCGAACCTGCCGCATCCCGACGTGCCCGTCGGTCCGGACGAGTCGGCGAACGTCGTCGTGCGGACGGTGGGGGAGCCGCGGAAGTTCGACTTCGCGCCGCGGCCGCACTGGGACCTCGGAACGCAGCTCGGCATCATCGACTTCGAGCGGGGCGTCAAGATCTCGGGCTCTCGCTTCTACGTGCTGCGCGCCGCCGGGGCGCGCCTGCAGCGCGCGATCATCACGTGGATGCTCGACCTGCACACGCGCGAGCACCGCTACGTCGAGATCTACCCGCCCGCGCTCGTGAAGCGGGACTGCCTGGTCGGGACGGGAAACCTCCCGAAGTTCGGCGACAACCTCTATCGCGACGTCGAGGACGACCTCTGGCTCGTGCCGACGGCCGAGGTGCCGGTGACGAACCTCTACCGCGACGAGGTGCTCGAGGCCGACCGCCTCCCGATCCGGCACGTGGCCTACTCGCCGTGCTTCCGGCGGGAGAAGATGTCGGCCGGCCGCGACGTCCGCGGCATCAAGCGCGGCCATCAGTTCGACAAGGTCGAGCTGGTGAAGTTCGTCCGCCCCGACATGTCCGACGCCGAGCTGCTGGCCCTGCTCGACGACGCCGAGGACGTCTGCCGGCGTCTCGGCCTTCCGCATCGGGTCGTCCAGATGTGCACCGGCGACCTCGCCTTCCAGGCTGCGATGAAGTACGACGTCGAGGTCTGGGCGCCGGGCTGCGCGGAGTGGCTCGAGGTGAGCTCGTGCTCGAACTTCCGCGACTTCCAGGCACGGCGCGCGAACCTTCGCTACCGGCCGGCGCCCCGCGAGAAGCCCGAGC
>CAZLYE010000149.1:0-8141 GCA_964562865.1 uncultured Binatia bacterium (SeqCode)
GGCCCTCCGCGCGCCAGGCGCTCCGTCGGGCGGGCAGGTCGCCGGTCAGGCGATGGAGGTCGGCCTGCGGGCCCGGCCCCGACAGGTACTCGACCAGCTCCCAGGCCGCATCCTTCCGCGACGAGCGGCGGGAGATCACGAGGCTCGCGCCGCCGGCGAGGGACACGCCCGGCCCCTCGTGGGGGCCCGGGAGCGGCGCCGTCGCCCATCCGGCCGCGGTGCCCGACGGGAAGCGCTGCGCGAGCTCGCCGATGTTCCACGGTCCGGTCACCCAGAGCGCGAAGTAGCCCCCCGCGAAGTCCTGGTAGACGTTCCCGACCGACGCCTCGCCGGTCCGCGGTGCGAACCCGCGCCGGAACATCTCCAGGTAGAGGTCGAAGGCGCGGCGGAAGGCCGGGCTCCGGAAGTCCCCGAAGCGATCGCCGTCGCGGAGCAGCGTGGCGTCGAGCTGGAGGGCCAGGATCACCGGCAGCTGCCATTCGCGGAGCGGCAGCAGGATCGCGTACCCGTCGTCGCCCGCGCGCGCCTTCAACCGCGCCATCGCGTCCAGCCACGCGTCCCAGGTCGCGGGCGGCTCCGGACGGCCAACGTCGGCCAGCAGATCGGTGCGGTAGAAGAGGAGCCGCGTGTCGACGTACCACGGGACGCCCCACATGACGCCGCCGATCACGTTCGTGTCGACGATGCCGGGAAACCAGTCGTCGCGCGGGAGGTCGGGCGACTGCGCGATCCGCGCGTCCAGCGGCTCGAGCGCGTCGACGGCGACCAGCTCCGGGAGCCACGTGTTGCCGGCCTGGAAGACGTCGGGCAGCGCGCCGCCCACGTAGGCCGTGAGCAGCTTCTCGTGCGCCGCGCTCCACGGGATCTGCTGCACGCGGACGCGCGTTCCGGGATGGCGGCGCTCGAACTCCGGCATCATACCCGCCACCACCTCGCCCTCGCGCCCCATGGCCCACAGCTCGACGACGACCGGCGCGTGCGCGGCGCGGCGGCACGCGAGGGCGGAGACGAGGACCGGGACGAGCGCGACGGCGAGCCGCGGGAGGCGGTTCAAGGCGACGGCGTGCCGGTCCCCGCGCCGGGCGACGCCCCGGGACGGCCCCAGCGCGCGGCGCAGTCGTCGTCGGGAATCGACCAGACGCGCTCGTGGAGCGCGTCCGTCAGGGCGGGATCGAGGAGGAAGACCCGCCGCTCGCGCGGCCCGAGGGCGTCCGGGCCCTCGGCGAGCACGCGCTCGAGGAGCCCGCGGCGCGCCGCCCGGATGCTCTTCCGAACCGTCCGCGGCCGGCCGAGGAGCGTGCGGTGCAGGGCGTTCACGTACGGGTCGACGGCGACCCGGACGAAGCCGTCGCGCTCCTTCTCGGGCAGGAGGGCGATTCGCTTCCGCGCGGCGCCGAGGAACGCGTGGAGGTCGTGGATCTCGGGCGGCGGGTCGCTCTCCTCGGGGATCAGGAAGAGGCCCCAGCGCCGCGCGTGGTCGCCCAGGCGGACGCGGCTCGCAAGCACCGACACGGGGACGGCGAGGATCAGCGCGCCGATGATCGGCGTCACCCACCAGAAGTAGTGGGGGTTCAGCCAGAAGAGGGTCGCGCCCCACGCGCTCGCGAAGAGCGAGTCGAGCCCGTGGTGCCGGATCGCCTCGCCCCACCCGGTCTCGGCGTCCTCGCGTCCCTGGGAGCGCCAGGTGACGGTCCGGCCGAGGAGGTTCATCAGCACGAACCGGCTGTGGAACACCATCCGGATCGGCGCGAGGAGGCTCGAGAGGAGGATCTCGAGGAACACGCTGAACGTCAGCCTCCCGAGACCGCCGTAGGTGCGCGCGTCACGCTTCGCACCGATCAGGACGATGCTCAGGATCTTCGGGAGGAAGAGGATCATCCCGATGACGGCGAGGAGCGAAAGCGCCCAGTCGGGGCGCCAGACCGGCCACTGCGGGAACAGGCTCGGCCCGTGCGGGAAGTACTCGGGCGGGAGCAACGTGGTGAGGATCGCCTCCACCGTGCTGAGCGTGAGGAACGTGAACCAGAGGAGCGCCGACATGTACGAGAGGGCGCCGTTCAGGAAGAGCGCGCGATGCGCGCCGAAGAGCCCCTCGCTGAAGAGCAGCCGGAGGTGCTGCAGGTTTCCCTGGCACCAGCGCCGGTCCCGCTTCATCTCCTCGAGGAGCGTCGAAGGGACCTCCTCGTAGCTCCCCCCGACGTCGTGGGCGAGCCAGAGCGTCCAGCCCGCGCGTCCCATGAGCGCGGCCTCGACGAAGTCGTGGCTCAGGATCTCGCCGCCGAGCGGCGCCCGTCCCGGGAGCCGCGGCAGCGCGCAGTGCTCCATGAAGGGCTCGATCCGGATGATCGTGTTGTGCCCCCAGTACTGCCCGTCCCCGAGCTGCCAGTAGTGGAGGCCCGCCGCGAACATCGGCCCGTAGACGCGGCTCGCGAACTGCGTGACGCGCGCGAAGAGCGAGCGCCGGTTCACCGCGGTCGGCGTCGTCTGGATCATGCCGACCTCGGCGTGACGCTCCATCGCGTGGACGAGGCGGACCAGCGTCTCGCCGGTCATCACGCTGTCGGCGTCGAGCATCACCATGTAGCGGTACTGCTGGCCCCAGCGCCGGCAGAAGTCGGCGACGTTACCGCTCTTCCGCTCCGTGCGGACCTTCCGCCGCCGGTAGAAGATGCGGTCGAAGCCGTCGACGGCGCGGCACCACTCGAACCACGCCTCCTCCTCCCGGATGGCGGCGCTCGGCTCCTGCGTGTCGCTCAGCACGAAGAAGTGGAAGCGGTCGGCCGCGCCCACGCGCTCGAGGGACTGGTGGATCGCCCGGAGGCCGGCGAAGACGCGCTCGACCGGCTCCTCGAAGATCGGCATCACGATCGCGGTCCGGACGGCGGGGTCGAGCGGGCCCGCGGTGCCGTCGAGGGTGGTGATCGCGAAGCGGTCGCGGCGGCGGACGAGCATCCAGAAGCCGAGCACGGCGGTCCAGAACCCGATCGAAATCCACCCGAACAGGGCGCCGAAGAAGACGGCGATCGCCACCTCGAGCCACGTGTCGCCCTGATGGGGGAGCACGTTCACCATGAACCCGCTCGCGACGATGGTCGGGATCAGGACGAGGGCGCCGAGCAGCAGGCGGCGGCGGTGCGCGACGCGCGTCCACGGGAGCGTGCGGCGGAGCCGCCGGAGCGGCCTCCCGTAGAGCGTGCCCGTGGCGGGGCGCCCGCGGCGCGCCGGGCCGGCGAGTGTGCGGAGGAAGCCGCGCCCGATCGGCTCCGACACCATCGAGCGGCGCGTGAGAGGCGGCGTCGGGCGGAACACGCCGTCCCGGACCGGGACGCTCGACGGCCGCCGTCCCGCCGCGGTGCTGCCCGCCCCGCGGCCGGCGAGCGCGCCGTCGACCCGCCAGGCGAGGAAGTCGCGCGCGCCGGGCAGGGCCAGCGTCGACGGACGGGACTCCGTCACCATCCGGCGGACCGCGTCCAGCGTCTCCGCGACCGCGTCGCTCGCCGTGGTCCATGGCTGCTCGAGCGCGCGCTCGACCGCCTCGCCCGCGAGCGCCTCGCGCTCCTCCGGCTCGACGCCGAGGGCGGCGAGGTACGCGAGCGCGCGGTCGTGCGCCTCGCGCCAGTCCTGGAGGAGCCGCGCGGCCGGGATGCCGATTCGACGCTCGATCGCGCCGTCCCCGCCGGCTGCGGGGTCGCGCCCCGCCTCACCGGCCGCGGGAAGGTCGCTCTTGTGGTTCACGGCAGCAGTGCGTACGACCAGGTCTCGGTGAGCGTCTCGCCGCCCTCGTCGAGGAACGCGCGCAGCTCGACCGGATCCCGCTTCTTCGGCCGCACCTGGAACGTGAGGCGCCAGCCGCCGATGAACGGGTTCGGGGTCACCACCTGGTCGACCAGCTCGGCCATCTCGTCGCCGCCGACCACCGTGACCACCCCGCGCACGACGTGGTTCTCCGGGATCGCGCCGAGCTTCCCGCCGGCGAAGTCGAGCACGAAGCGCTGCGCGTCCTTCGCGGTGCCGTTGTCCCGGCGCGTCCCGACGACGCGCCCGCCGGGCGGCCGCGCGGCGTCGTCGCCGAACCAGTACATGCTGTAGGAGTACGACGTCGGGTCGCCCATCTTCGGCGTCTTCTCGGGGACCCAGTAGGCGACGACGTTGTCGTTGGTGTCGAAGTTGGTGGGGATCTCCACCAGCTCGACGCGGCCCGCGCCCCAGTCCTGCCGCGGCACGATCCACACGCTCGGACGGCGCTCCGCGTGCGTCTCGAGGTCCTGGTAGTCCCTGAAGTCGCGATCCCGCTGCATCAGCCCGAAGCCCTTCGGATTCTCCATGTTGAGGGCGCTCACGTGTAGCGTACGGGGGTTGTCGAGAGGACGCCAGAGCCACTCCCCGCTCGCAAAGCTGAGGAGGAGCCCGTCGGAGTCGTGGGTCTCGGGCCGGAAGTCGCTGAACGAGCGCGCCGTGTTCTCGCCGTGGTAGAACATGCTGGTCAGCGGGGCGATTCCGAGCTTCTTCACCTCGCGCCGGAGGAAGACCCGGCAGTCGACCTTGACGATCGTCTGCTCCCCGGGATCGACCACGAAGCGGTACGCGCCGGTCAGGTTGGGGCTGTCGAGCAGCGCGTACACCGTCATGCTGGTCGCGTTCTGCGCCGGCGTGACGAGCCAGAACTCGCGGAAGTAGGGGAACTCCTCGCCCCACGACTCCGCGGTGTCGATCGCGAGCCCACGGGCCGAGAGCCCGAAGACCTCGTCCCGGCCGAGCGCGCGGAAGTAGCTCGCGCCGAGGAAGACGATCACCTCGTCGTGGTAGTCGCGCGTCTTGATCGGGTAGTGGATGCGGAAGCCGGCGTAGCCGAGGTCCTGCGGCACGCGGCTCGCGAAGGTGTTCTTTCCGTAGTCGAACTGGCTCGGGTTGAAGTGCACGGGACGGACGCCGTCGGCGGAGACGAGGCTCACGGCGACCGTGCGGTCGTAGTAGAGGCCCGGGTGGAAGAACTGGACCTGGAAGGGCGACTTGCCGCGCCAGAGCGCCTGCTCGGGACGGAAGCGGATGTCACGCCACTGGTCGTACGTCACCTTGAGGAGCCAGTCGGGGACCTGCCCCTTCGGCTCGTGGAACGGCTCCGCGGCGAGCTTCTTCGCCCGGTCGGACACGTCGTCGAGGTCGAAGGCGGCGCACGCGGAGACCGCGAGGACGACGAGCAACGCGGACAGGCAGCATCCCCGCGCCAGCGACGCGCGACGTCCCGACGGCATCCGGTTCATCCCAGGGCGAGGCTGCGTCAGTCTCACGTCGGCCCGGACATGGTCAAGTCCGCGCGACCGCATGCGCGCCGGGGGTCCAGCAGGCGGGGGCACCCCGCGCCTACACGCCGTCGCGCGGGACGCTCGCGTCCCAGCGTCTCGCGGCGACCTCCTTCGTGCCCTCGAAGGCGCGGAGGGTCCCCTCGAGCACGAAGGTTTCACGCGTGGCCGTGCACCGGGCCCGGACCTCGACACGGACCGCCCAGTCGCCCCGGCGGAGCGTCGTCGTCTGAACCACCTCCGCGCGCGCCGAGAGCGGGTCGTCGTCGCGGATCCGGTAGCGCCGGATGGTCGCATGGGCCACCTCGAGGTCAATGTCGTCGAGCCGCCCCGGCCCGGCCGCCCCGAACCCGCCCCCGTCGCTCGCGATCGTGTGCACGAGCTCGCCGGTGGCGGCGTCGCGCGCGACCGTGCGCTCGAAGCGCGCCGGCGCGTGCTCCGTGTAGGGCGCCGGCGGGCCCGTCTCGGGCTCGTCGAAGGGACGGAGCATGTCGTCCGCCGGTCGCGGGGGGCGGACGGGAAGCTCGAGCGCCGAGCCCGCTGTCGAGACGCTCAGCGTGACCGGCTCGGGCGACGGCCAGACGACCGGCCAGTAGCTCGTCGAGAGCGCGAGGCGGAGACGGTTGCCCGCGCTGAAGGTGTGCGCGACGTCGTTCAGCCGGAGCCGCACGGTCGCGTGTGCGCCCGGCGTGAGCGGCGCGGGCTGCGCGTGGCCGGCGCGGTGCGCGAGGTCGAGGACGCCGTACGTGACGCGCGCCGACGCGCCGTCGGGCCGCACCTCGTTCAGGCGCGCGACGACGAACGCCCGCGGCCGGTCGACGGCGACGTCGAGCACGACGACGGGCGCGCCGAGGATCTCGAACCCCGCCGCGAGGGGCGCCGAGTCGAAGACGAGCGACCCGGCGTCGTCGGCGCGCTGGTCGCCGGGCAGGTCGCCGGCGAGCCCGAAGCTGCACCACTCCCCGGCCGCCGCGCCGACCGTCTCGGGCGAGCGCCACTCGAGCCGCGCGTCCGCCGCCGTCCCGCCCTCCACGAGCCGCCCCGGCCCGAACGTCCAGCGCCGCGTGGCGATGCGTGGCGACGGCCACGCGTCCTCCGCCACCCAGCGTCCGCCGCCGTCGCCGCTCATCCAGACGCGGTACGCGGGCTCGTCGGCTCCGCGCGCCGCGCCCGCGAGCCAGCGGTTCCACCAGCGGAGCGCCTCCTGGAGGAAGCCGATCGCCGGCCCGGGCGCGCCGTCGTGGGGGTACTCGTGGCCCCACGGGCCGACGACCCCCGCGGATGGCGCGCGGAGCGTCGCGAGGAGGCGCGGGATCGCGTTCGTGTAGCCGTCGGCCCAGCCGCCGACGGCGAGCACCGGGCACGCGATCGCGCCCGGATCTTCCGCGACGGACCCGTGACGCCAGTACGCGTCGCGATGCGGATGGCGGAGCCACACCTCGGGGAAGAAGACCGCGCTCGCGAGCCGCGCGCGCCAGATCTCCCGCCACCCGTCGCCCGCGACGGCCGGATCGGGAGGCAGCGCGGCGAACGTCATCAGGACCGCTCCCCAGGTGAGGTTCTCGTTGAGCAGGCAACCGCCCATCCAGTGCGCGTCGTCGGTGTAGCGGTCGTCGGAGGCGCAGACCGAGACGATCGCTCTCAGCGCCGCCGGACGGCGCGCGGCGATCTGGAGCGCGTTGAACCCGCCCCACGACTTCCCGATCATCCCGACGGCGCCGCTGCACCACGGCTGCGCCGCGATCCACGCGATCACCTCGACGCCGTCGGCGATCTCCTGCTCCGTGTACTCGTCGAGGAGGACGCCGTCCGAGTCGCCCGAGCCGCGGACGTCGACGCGCACCGCCGCGTAGCCGTGCCCGGCGAACCAGTGATGCATCGGCTCGTCGCGGGCCCGCGTGAGGTCGCGCTTGCGGTACGGGATGTACTCGAGGACGGCCGGCACGGGGCTCCCGTCCGCGCCGGCGGGCAGCCAGAGGCGGGCGGCGAGCCGGCACCCGTCCCGCAGCGGAATCCAGCAGTGCTCGATCCGCCGCACCGCCCGTGGCAGCGCGGTCCGGACCGTCACTGCGCCGCGGTGGCCTGCCGGCCGGGCGCGTCCCCGGAGCGGAACATGAGCGCGAGCCGCTCGCGGGCGAGGAGGCCCACGGCCAGGTCCCAGCAGTTGACGACCGCGAGCCGGAAACCGCCGGGCGGCATCGCGTGGGCCTCGGGCGCCCGGTCCTCGTGGAAGGTGATCTGCAGGCTCGACACCCCGGGGAGCCGGCGGAGGTCCTCGACGGCGCTCCGGTCGATCCGCCACCGGATGCCGTGGGTCCCGAACAGCACGACGCTGTAGCCGGTGCGGCGCGCGTCGTCGCGGAAGCGCCAGCGCCCGTGCGCGTACAGCTCGACGACGCTCTCGAGCCATCCCGCGCCGTAGAGGTCGACCCACTGGTCGGCGAAGCGGAGGTGCGCCTCGATGATCGTCCCGCCGATCGTCTCGAGATTCACGAACCCCGAGTAGCCGCGGAGGTGCGCACGCAGCCACGCGCCCGCCGAGCGCTCGAGATCCGGCAGCGGCTCCGCGACGACGGTCCAGTAGTCGAACATCCCGTCCGCCAGCGGAGCGCCGACCGTGTGCCGCCACCACTTCGGGGCGCCGTCCTCGAGCGCGACGTCCGTGCTCACGTGCGCGCCGGTGAGGAGCGGCATCCAGAGATGGCCCGGCGTCTGCGCCTCGTCGTACTCCGCGCGCGAGTGGAGAACGCGCCCGCCGACGCCCATGCCGCGCAGGTTGTAGATCGGCTTGCTGAAGACCGGGAACGCGCGCGGCGCGACGCCGTGCGGGCCGTGCTCGAG
>CAZLYE010000150.1:0-4429 GCA_964562865.1 uncultured Binatia bacterium (SeqCode)
CTACGCCGCGCGGCCCGCGAGCTGGCCGAGCGACCCGCGGGATCACCCGCTCCAGGACCGCAGCCAGGTTGACGGCGACCACGAGCGCACTGCCGAGGCGGAGGACCGTGCGCCACGCGCCGCCCGGCATCGCCGCCGCACCCGTGACGATCCCGGCGAGCGCGTAGTTGAGGATGCCGCCCGCGTGTCCGACGTCGCTCCGCGCGATGCGCCACGTCCGCTCCCGGGCGCTGCGGTCCACCGACGCCGCTGCGTAGGCGACGAACGCCACCGCGATCGCCAGGGGCGCAAGCCACGGGACGAGCCCGAGCGCGGCGCCCGTGCCGGTCGCGGCCAGCACGAACGCGATGTCGGCGACGTTGTCCAGGACGGCGCCGTGCCGCGTCGCTCCGCGTCCGCGCCGCGCGAGCACGCCGTCGAAGAAGTCGCTGGCCGCGGCGACGGCGAACAGCGCCGGCGGCAGCCACGGCCGCCGGCCCTGCAACGCGTCGGACAGCGCTCCCGGGAGGGCGAGCGCCGCCGCGAGACGCAGGATGCCGAGCGCGTCCGCGGCCGACACGCTAGCGCTTCGCTCCCTCGGTGACCTGGATCGGCCGGCGTGTCCGGTCGCGCCGGAGGAGGACGTACAGCGCGCCCGCTCCGCCGTCGTGCGGACGGGCGCTCGTGAACGCGAGGACGGCCCGGGCCGCGCGTCCGCGGGCGAGCCACACCTTGAGCCGCTCCTTCAGCACCGGCGTCTGATCCTTCGAGTTGTGGCCGCGACCGTGCACGATCAGCACGCAGCGATGCCCGGCGCTCATGGCGTCGGCGAGGAAGCGGTCGACGGCGGCACGCGCCTCCTCCGAGGTGAGGCCGTGCAGGTCGAGATGGGCCTGCCAGGCATAATCGCCGCGGCGCAGCCGCCGCAGCACGCGAGGGTCGAGCCCGACGATGGCTCCCTCGACGTACTCGCGCGTGTCGCTGACGTCGAAGCGCGCCGAGCCCTCGACGAGGTCGGACAGGGCAGCGAGGGCCTCGGCTTCCTCGCTCACGGGACGACGGGCGACCGTCGCGGGACGCGGGCCCTCGACGCGCGCGTCGGGGCCGTGGCGGAGCGGCACCACACCCTCCATCGCGGCGGCGAACGGATCGGGCTCCGGGAGGGGCGGTGCGGAGGGTGGAGGAGCCGGAGCGGGGCGCCGGGGCAGCCGCTTCCGGAGGTCGGCGAAGGGCGCGTTCAGCGCCTCCGGGGGCCCGCCTCTTCCCGTGTCGCGCCGCCCCATGCTCCGCCTCTACCACAGGGGCGGGGGCGATCGAACCTCGGCGTCCGGCTTTAGGCGCCGTGGTTGTCGGGCGGAGCCTCGTCCTGGAGCGAGCTCCCGCGCTCGGCCGCGAGCTGCTCGATCGCCTTCCACGCGAGCTTGCTCGGACGGACGTGACCGTTCTCCCACCGGCTGACGGTCGAGAACGTCACGCTGAGGGCCTGCGCGAGCCCCTCCTGGGTGAGCCCGATCCGGCGCCGCCAGGCACGGATGATCCGTCCGGCCTGGGGAGGGGGGCCTGCCGTTCTTCGTGCGGTGCTCGGGCGCATGGTTCGCTAAGGCCGGAAGCAACACAGATGCCACAGCGGATCGTCCGCAGGACGGAGCCCCGGACCCCGGGCGACCGTCACTGGAGTGCCTCCCCAGACGCCATACGACCAAACAATGACGGCCCCGCAGCCCCCGCAATTCACCGGCCCGACGACTCCTGCACTGACGGCCTCTCCCGGCCTCGCCGCGGCGGCGGAGCGGGCCTTGCGGCTCGGGGCGGACGGTTGCTAAGCGCGGGGGATGGCGGTGCCCACGCCGCAGGCAGTCCTCGAGGCGCTGAAACGCGTTCCGTACCCCGGCTTCACGCGGGACATCGTGTCGTTCGGGATGGTGAAGGACATCGAGGTGTCGTCCTCCGCGGTCACGGTCCACCTCGCCCCGAGCACGGCGCAGCAGGACGTGCTGCGCGAGATCGAGGACGCGGTGCGCGCGGCGGTCGCCGCGATGCCCGACGTCCCGGCCCGCGTCGAGCTGGTGCGGGCGGCCCCACCCGCACCGCCCCGGCCGCGCGGACCGCGGCCCATTCCCGGCGTGGCCAACGTGCTCGCCGTCGCCAGCGGAAAGGGCGGCGTCGGGAAGTCGACCGTCGCAACCAACCTCGCGCTCGCGCTCGTCTCGCTCGGACACCGGACCGGTCTCATGGACGCGGACGTGTACGGCCCGAGCGTGCCGCTGATGCTCGGGATCGAGGAGAAGGCGCGCACCGGCGAGGATCGCCGCATCCTCCCGGTCGAGCGGCACGGCCTGCGCGTCGTCTCGATGGGGATGTTCGTCGGCGAGACGACGCCCGTCATCTGGCGCGGGCCGATGATCACGAAGCTCATCACGGAGTTCCTCCGGAACGTCGAGTGGGGCGAACTCGACGTCCTCGTCCTCGACCTCCCGCCGGGAACGGGCGACGTGCAGCTCACGCTCACGCAGCAGGTGCCGCTCGCCGGCGGCGTGATCGTCACGACGCCGCAGGACGTGGCGCTCGCGGACGTCCGGCGCGGGATCGCGATGTTCCGTCAGGTGCACGCGCCGGTCCTCGGGCTGATCGAGAACATGAGCTTCCACGTGTGCCCGGGCTGCGGCGCGCGCGCGGACCTCTTCGGTCACGGCGGCGGGGCCGAGATGGCGCGCCAGGCGGGCATCCCGTTCCTCGGCGAGGTGCCCCTCGTGCGCGCGATCCGCGAGGCGAGCGACGCCGGCCTGCCGATCGTGTCCGCCCAGCCGTCGCATCCGCAGAGCCGCGCCTTCCGCGAGATCGCGGAGCGAGTGCTGGTGCATCTCGCGGAAGCGCGTCGGACCGCCGCGCGCCCCGAGAGCTCGAGCTAGCTAGCCGACCCGCGCCTCACGGGCGCGCAGCCCGTGCAGGAGCACGACCGCCACGCCGAGGGTGATGGCGGCGTCCGCGACGTTGAAGGCAGGCCAGTGCAGCGCGCCCCAGTGGAAATCGAGGAAGTCGATCACCTCGCCGTAGCGGAGCCGGCAGATGAGGTTGCCGAGCGCGCCGCCGAGGATGCCCCCGAGCGCCGCGACCAGCCAGCGCTGATCAGGAGCCGTGCGCCGGAGAAACGAGACGAGCGCCCCCACCGCCGCCACCGTCACCGCGAAGAAGAGCGGCAGGCGGAAGCCGGGCGGCGCGGCGGCGAGCACGCCGAAGGCCGCGCCCGTGTTGCGCACGTAGCTGAGGGCGAAGAAGGGCAGGACGTCGACGGTCTCGTGCGGGACCATCGTCACGTCGACCAGGGCCTTGGTGGCCTGATCCGCGAACACCACGAGGGCCGCGACGAGCCCCGCGAGCCGCAGACGGCTGTCGGCGAGCAGGCTCACGCGAGCACCCCCGCGCACCGTGCGCAGATCCCCGGATGGCGCGGGTCCTCGCCGAGCGTCCGGACGTTCCAGCAGCGCCCGCACTTCCCGCCCGACGCGCGCTCGACCCCCACCCGGAGCCCGGGGAATACGGGACTCTCCCCCGCGCCGTCGGTTCCTCCGAGCGCCACGTCCGCGACCAGAAAGAGCGCCGGGAGCTCGCCCGCGCGCTCCGCGAGCAGCCCCCCGAGCCCGTCGACCGACTCCGCGCCGAGCACGACGCGCGCCTCGGACGACTGCTTCAGGAGCCCCGCCTGGCGGGCCTCCTCGATCGCCTTGGTCACGGCACCGCGCACCGCGAGGAGACGGTCGAAGCGCGCCGCGATGTCGTCCGCCCGCCACGCGGCGGGGGGCCGCCGGATGCCGGCGAGGAAGACGCTCTCGGGCCGTCCCGCGCCCGGCATGAACGTCCACACGTCCTCCGCCGTGAACGAGAGGACCGGCGCCATGAGCCGCACGAGGACGTCGAGGATCCCGTGGAGCGCCGTCTGCGTCGCGCGCCGCTCCGGCCCGTCCGCACGCTCGCAGTACAGGCGGTCCTTCCGGACGTCCAGGTAGAGCGCGCTCAGGTCGACGCTGCAGAAGTTGTTGAGGGCGTGGAACACGACGTGGAACTCGAAGGCCTCGTAGGCGGCGAGGCAGCGCTCCGCGAGCGCATGCGTCTGATGGAGCGCCCAGCGCTCGAGCTCCGGGAGCCGCTCGACGGCCACGGCGTCGCGGGCGGGGTCGAAGTCGTAGAGGTTGGCGAGGAGGAAGCGCGCGGTGTTGCGGACGCGCCGGTACGCCTCGACGAACCCGGCGAGGATCTCCTCGGAGATCCGCATCTCCTCCCGGTAGTCGGTGCCGGCCACCCAGAGCCTCAGGAGCTCCGCGCCGTGGCGCTTGATGATCTCCTCCGGCGCCACGACGTTGCCGAGCGACTTGGACATCTTCCGCCCGCTGCCGTCGACGAAGAAGCCATGCGTGACGACCGTGTCGTACGGCGCCTTCCCCTCGACCGCGAC
>CAZLYE010000151.1:0-4835 GCA_964562865.1 uncultured Binatia bacterium (SeqCode)
GAGAGCGCCCGCAGGGCCGGAAGCTTGCCCTCCTCCATCCAGCGCGAGAGGAGCCGCGGATCGACGCCGTCGAACCCGAGGATCACGAGCCGCCGGCCGTGATGCTCCGTCGCGTGCTCGGTCCGGCAGCCTCCCGCGATCGCCGCCAGCACGACGACCGCCCAGCACAGTCCGCGCAGACCGCTACTCCTCGGGGAACTCGCGATCGAGCTCGGCCCGATCGCCCGTCACGCGGAGCCCGCGTGGCGAGAGCTTGTAGAGGTCCTGCGCCTTCCAGTGGAGGAACCGCTGCTGCTCGAGCTCCTTCACGTGCGACGTGAGCTCCTCGTACGACATGCCGAGGCGCCCCGGGAGCGCGTCACGCGCATGGAGGAACGGGCTGCCGGGCGTCGCGTCGTGCGCTCGACGATACTCGAGGAGAATCGCGCGCTTCAGGTTCACTGGGCCGGCCAATCTATCACAGGCGGACGATGTTGTCTCGCCGGTGCCCCTGGAGCGCGTTCCGCGTGTCGACCACCAGCGGCGCGTGCGCCACGACGTAGCCGTAGTCGAACTCGCGGTGGTTCGTGAGGATGACGACGCAGTCGACGGTCCCGAGGTAGCCGTTCGACACCGGGAGCGCGTCGAGTGAGAAGCCCTCCTCGCGGATCGCCGGGATGTAGGGGTCGCTGTAGGAGAGCAGCGCACCCTTCTCCTGGAGGAGCCGCATGACGTTCAGCGCCGGCGACTCGCGGATGTCGTTCACGCCGGCCTTGTAGGCGACGCCGAGGACGTGGATGCGCGAGCCGCGGACGCTTTTCCGGTGCCGGTTGAGTGCGTCCGTCACCTTCTCGACCACGAAGCGTGGCATGCCCTCGTTGATGTGGCCTGCGAGCTCGATGAAGCGCGGCTCGAAGCCGGCGATCTTCGCCTTCCACGAGAGGTAGAACGGGTCGATCGGGATGCAGTGCCCGCCGAGGCCCGGGCCGGGGTAGAACGCCATGAACCCGAACGGCTTCGTCTTGGCGGCGTCGATCACCTCCCACACGTCGATGCCGAGCGCGTTCGACATGAGCGCGACCTCGTTCACGAGGCCGATGTTGACGCTCCGGAACGTGTTCTCGAGGAGCTTCACCATCTCCGCCACCCGCGTCGAGGACACGGGAACGACCGTGTCGACGCACTGCTCGTAGAGCGTCGTCGCGACCTCCGTGCAGCGCGCGGTCACGCCCCCGACCACCTTCGGGATGTTCCGCGTGTTGTAGCTCGGGTTCCCCGGGTCGATCCGCTCCGGCGAGAACGCGAGGCAGAAGTCGCGCCCGACCGCGAGCCCCGACGCCTCGAGCGCGGGCTGCACGACCTCCTCGGTGGTCCCGGGGTACGTCGTGCTCTCGAGGATGACGAGCTGACCCTTCCGCAGGTACCTGGCGATCTCGTTCACGGCGGAGACGACGAAGGTGAGGTCCGGGTCCTTCGTCTTCCGGAGCGGCGTCGGCACGCAGATGTTGATCGTGTCGAGGTCGCGGATGGCGGCGAAATCGGTCGTCGCCGTGAGCCGCCCGGCCTCGACCTGCTCCGCGATCTCCGCGTCGGAGACGTCGACGATGTACGAGCGGCCGCTCCGGATCCGGTCGACCTTGGTGCCGTCGAGGTCGATGCCGGTCGTGCGGAAGCCGGCCCGCGCGAACTCGAGCGCGAGCGGCAGGCCGACGTAGCCGAGGCCGATGATCCCGCAGCGCGCCTCGCGCCGGCGGATGGAGTCGATGAGGGTCTGCATGCTGGTCTCCTTCGGTCAGTGAACGGCGTGGTGAATTCGCGGCGGCCGGGCTTCGGGTCCGCGCTCACGCATTCTCGGCATCCCTTTCGTCGTCGGTCTCACAGGCGGCGAGCTCGGCCTCGATGCGGCTCCGGTGCCGCGCGAGGTTGCGGCCGATGAAGACCGCCTGCGCCTCCCGGCCGCTGCCGTCCAGTCGGAGCCAGGTGAGCTCGTGCCGGCCGCACGTGAAGTTGAAGAGGCAGTGCCAGTCGCGGCCGCTGAAGCGGACGATGCCCTTCGCGCGCAGCACGTCGGCCGGCAGCCGGCGGAGCAGGCGCTCGAACGCCTCCTGCTGGAGCGGCCGCCGCGAGCGCCAGAGGAAGCTCGCGATCCCGTCGGCGTGGAGATGGTCGGAGGCCGTGCGGGCGCGCTCGCGGTAGGTCGCGACGCCGGTGGCGAACAGCACGTCGCTGTCGATGGCGCCGCGGACGGTCCGGAAGCGCTCGGCACGCGAGTTGAGCTTCGCGAGACGCTTCTCCACCCGCACGAGCGACGCTTCGTCGACCAGATCGACCTTGTTCACCACGAGGAAGTCTGCCGCCTCGAGCTGCGCGCGCGCGACGTCGGCTTCGGCCAGGTGGCGGTCGAGGTTCGCGACGTCGACCACCGTGATGACGGCGTCGAGCCCGAGGCCGGCGTTCTTCACCCGACACGCCAGCGGCTCGGGATCGGCGAGCCCGGTCGACTCGATGATGATGAGATGCGGGTGCGCGGTCTCGATGGTCTCCTGGATCGCGAGGTCGAAGCGGTAGTCGTCGATCGAGCAGCAGATGCACCCGCTCGCGAGCTCGACCATCTTCTCGACCGCGGAGAGGCCAGTGACGACCGTGCCGTCGATCCCGACCTCACCGATCTCGTTCATGATGACGGCGACCGGCTTGCCGTGGAGCCCGTGCTCGAGCACGTGGCGGAGCAGGGTCGTCTTCCCGCTGCCGAGGAAGCCGGTCAGGATGTCGACGGTGACGCTTCGCACGGCGGCCTCAGCAGGTCACCGGATACAGCTGTCGCCGGCTTGTAGCGGAGACCGCCAGGGGTCGCAAACCCGTCATTCGGCCGCCGCCCGTGGGACGATCCCGCGCACGCGGCGGAAGTACTCGCCGATCTCGGCGCGCCCCACGAGCACGGTCTGGGCGACCGTGTAGCCCGACTCGCGGACGAACATGACGAGCAGGATGAGCGCGGCGACGCTGTACGACACCGCCGTCGACACCGCGGCGCCGGAGATCCCGAAGCGCGGGATCAGCACCCAGTTGAGCCCGACGTTGATCGCGAGCGCCGACGCGGCGGCGACGATGTTCACCTGCTGGCGGTTGCGGCTCGTGAAGTTCCGCGTGAGCAGGAGGTAGAGCGAGACCATGATGATGCCCGGAAGCATGAGCAGCATCGGCCGGATCGCGTCGACGTAGGCCTTCCCGTAGAGGACGCGCACCGCGGTCGGTCCGAGCACGACGTACCCCAGGCCCGCGACCGCCATGATGAAGAGCGTGTGACGGCAGACCGCGGTGGTCTGCGCGTGCGCGTCGCGGTCGGCCGCCGCCGCGAGCCGCGGGTAGACGACGATGCCGGTCGCGTCGGGCAGCTTCAGCAGGAGGTTCGTCAGGTTGCACGCCACCGCGTAGAGGCCGACCTGGGTGGGATCGAGAAAGGCCGCGATCATGTACTGGTCGACGCGGAAGTGGAGCGTCGACGCGAGCGTCTGCAGGTAGGACTTCCCCCCGAAGCTCAGCATGCCGCGGGCCAGCTCCCGGTTCCATCCCAGGCGCAGCGGCGCCGTGCGGTGCACGCGGGCCGCGAGCCAGATCGTCACGACGATCGCGATCAGGGTCTGCGTGACGATCGCCCCGATGAGACCGGTGTGGAGGACGACGAGCGCGATTGGCATGCCGAGGAGACCGAGGAGCGTCGGCATGAGCTGCTGGAAGTTGTACTCCCTGAAGCGCTGCTCGGCCTGGAGGACCCCCGCGAAGAACGTCTGGAGCAGCACGCAGGGGACGAGCACCAGCACCGCGGGGATCGTGGAGGGCGGCGCCTCGTGGAGGAACGGCGACAGCATCCAGCGGCGCCCGACGTAGGCGACGAGTGCCAGCGCCGTGCCGAGCACGAGCGCGAACCACACGGAGTTGGACGCGACGTCCGACGCGGCCGCCCCGCGGCGCCGCATGAAGTAGACGTTCGCCTGCGGGATGCCGAACTTGACGAAGTTCGCGAGCGTGGTCGGCAGGAGGACGAGGAGCTGGAAGAGGCCCCGGTCGTGCGGCCCGAGCATGCGCGCGGTGATCACGCTCGTGCCGACACCCATCACGGTGATCGCGACCTGCGTCGCGAGGACCGACGCCGAGTCACGGATGAACCGCCCCCCCATCCGCTCACGCATGGGAGCCGCCTCCGTGGCCGGCGACCGTCGTCGTCTCCGGAACGGCGTGGAGCGTGTAGAGCGCGAACCCACTCTCCCGCAGCACCGGCTCGCACTCGCCGGCGATGAACGCCCGCCAGAGCCGGGCGACCGACGCCTCGAACGGGTCGCTCGCGGCGTCGAGCCCCGCGAGGTCGACCGCCACGTGCGTCACGCCGAGGCCGCGCGCGACGGCGCCGAGCGTCTCCGGCGTCGCCACCTGGCGATAGTCGACGAGCCCCTGCTCGAGGTAGCTCGCAAGCACGAACGGCCGCTCGATGTAGTACGGGTGCGGGATCTTCTCGAGCACGAGCACGCGCCCCGCCGGCGGTACCTCGGCGTTCGCCCGCTCCCAGAACGCGAAGCGTGCCGAGTGCCGCCGGAGGAACTCGTCGGGCGCGAGCCGCCCGAGCGCCACGCGTGCCTGGTCCGGCCACATCGGCGGGAAGAGTCGGGTGATCAGCGCGAGGTTACCCGCGACGGTGAGCGCCATCGCCGCGGCGAAGACCCGCGGGGAGAAGAGCGCCTGCGCGGCCGGGACCGCCGCGACGAGGACGAGCGCCACTCCGGGGACGACGTAGCGCGGATGGGCCCATGCGCCTCCCGCGATGATGCCCGCGTAGCCGAGCCCGAGCGCGGCGGTCGCGA
>CAZLYE010000152.1:0-5432 GCA_964562865.1 uncultured Binatia bacterium (SeqCode)
GGAGGTTAAGGCGCGCGCGGGCGGGTGGGGGCCGCCCACTCCTCGCGGGTCCTTGGGGCCACGACGGCGGACCGTCGTCGCCGCCTCCCACTCGTCGCCGGCGGCCCCCTCCCTCCCGCGCGGGCGGCGTGCGCCCCGCGATGCAGCGGCCTCGTAGACGGGGACCATCCGGGCCTGCGGTGTAGGCATTGCGCGGATTGACCGGGCGCGCCGGCGCTCGCATGCTCGCGCCACGCGCGCCAGAGGGGCCGCACGGAAGGGGGGAGGCGATGGACGGAGACGCGCTTTCACGGCTGCACATCCTGTTGGTGGAGGACGACGCGACGCAGGCGGCGGAGATGCGTCAGGCGCTCATCCGGATGGAGACGGGTGTGCGCGTGACGACGGCGGCGCGGCTGCGGAGCGCGCTCGAGGCGCTGCACGATCCGGCGATCCGCTGCGTCGTGACCGACGTGCGGCTCCCCGACGCCGAGGGGCTCCGCGTCGTCCGCGCGCTCCGGACGGCGCGCCGCGAGCTGCCGGTGATCGTAGTCACGGCCACCGGGTCCGAGGAGCTCGCCGTCGGCGCGATGAAGATCGGCGCGGCCGACTACGTGAGCCGCCACGCCCACTGCATCGAGGAGCTGCCGACGCTCGTGCGCGAGGCGCTCGGCCGCTCAGTCCTCGCCGACGTCGACGACGCGCGCGTCGACGCCGCGGCGCAGAAGGCTGCGCCGGCCGCGGGCGAGACCTTCATCGCCACCACCGAGAGCATGCGGGACGTCCTCGCGCAGGTCGAGCGCGCCGCGCGGAGCGCGGTGCCGGTGCTGATCGAGGGCGAGACGGGCACGGGGAAGGAGCTCGTCGCGCGCGCGATCCATCTCCGCGGCCCGCGGCGCGACGCGCCCTTCCTCGCGCAGAACTGCGCCGCGATCTCGGAGTCGCTGCTCGAGAGCGAGCTGTTCGGCCACTGTCGCGGGGCGTTCACCGGCGCGGAACGCGACCGGCGCGGCTTCTTCGAGGAGGCCGGCGACGGAACCATCTTCCTGGACGAGATCGGAGAGGCCCCGCCGGCGGTGCAGGCGAAGCTCCTCCGCGTCCTGCAGCACGAGGAGGTGAAGGCGGTCGGCGCGGACCGCGCCCGGCGCGTCCGGGCGCGCGTCGTCGCGGCGTCGAACCGCTCGCTCGAAGCCGAGGTCGCGGCGGGACGCTTCCGGCTCGACCTCTTCTACCGCCTCGCCGTCTTCCCGATCCGCGTGCCGCCCCTCCGCCACCGGATGGCCGACGTCCCCGCGCTCGTCGCGCACTTCCTCCGGCGCTTCGAGGTCCGCGAGGGACGGGAGACGGGCGGCTTCGATCCCGATGCACTCCGCGCGCTCCAGTCGTACGCCTGGCCGGGCAACGTCCGCGAGCTCGAGAACGAGATCCATCGCCTCGTCCTGTCCGTTGGTCTCGGCCGACGGATCGGCCGCCATCACCTCGCCCGCCGCATCCGCGAGGCCGACGCGCTCGCGCTCGACGAGCCGCTCGGCCGGATCCTCGCGCGCGTCGAGATCGCGCTCATCCGCCAGCGCCTCCGCCAGAAGCCCACGAAGAGCGCCGCCGCCCGGAGCCTCGGCATCACGCGCGAGGCGCTCTATGCGAAGATGCGCCGGCTGGGGATGGGCAGCACGCGCTAGCGAACGGTCGAGGACGGGCTGTTCGTGCCCGGGGAGCGGGACGCGGGGGACCCTCGATCGCCGCCTATGAGGCCGCGCGCGAAGCGGGCGTTCCCCAACGCGGCGAGCGGCGCGGCCGAATCGAAGGCGAGCGAGGGTCCCCCGCGTCCCGCTCCCCGGGCGCACGTACCGTCTCGCCCGTCTGCGCCCGCCCGGCCCTCGCCAGGCGTACGGGTCAGCTTCGGGTCGCGATCCAGGACCTCGTCGACCAGGCGGGCGAGCGACGGCGACGGCGTGGCGATGTGGCACTGGGCGCCGCCGTGGACCAGGCCGACGACGCGGGCGGCGCCGTCGACGAGCGGCGCGCCCGAGTCGCCGGGAACGCCCTGGATGCTCGTGAAGAGCGCGTCGGGCAGGTTCGGCAGCGAGGGGCAGACGCCGATGCGTTCGAGGAGCGCGCTCTGGAAGCGCGGGTGGCCGGGGTTCCCCTCGAAGTAGAGCACCGTGCCCGGGATCTGGCGTCGGCGGACGAGCTCCAGCGGCTGGACGCCAGAGGGCTCCTCGAGGAAGAGGACCGCCTGATCGGTCGCGTCGCTCGTGGCCCCGACCCAGGCGGTCCGCTCCGAGCCGGTCGAGAGGCGCACCTGGAGGCTCTCGCCCCGGACGCAGTGCCGCGCCGTGACGATGATCTGCGGGTCCTCCGCGACGACGCCGGAGCAGCCCGTCGTCTCGACCACCACCCCCGCCGCGTGGAGGGCCTGCCGCACCGCGAGGTCGCCCCCGAGCGGCGCGGCGAACGGCAGCGCGAGGAGCAGCAGCGCGAGGTGCCCGACCGACCCCATCGCCGGTTCGACGTCCCCCGCGGCGCGCTATTCGGAGCCGTCGATCGGCTCGACGTCGTGGAAATGCGTGTAGTCGAGGACCCGCCGGCCCCGCCGGAGCTGCGGTATGATGTCGACGAAGCGCGAGCGCCAGGAGATGTCCGACGGCCCGTAGCGATGGCGCGCGTGCACGGTCTGCGAGAAGTGCTCCTCGAAGCCGAGGAGCGACACGACGATCTCCGCGTCGACCGCCTCGAGCGACGCGAGGGTGGCGCCCCGGAGCGGGCTCCGGTCGGTGATCGGGTGGATCGCCGTCCAGCTGAGCGTGAAGAGCGCGCTCTGCCGCCGCGACAGCTCGAGGTCGTGGAACCTGCGCATCGCCTGGCCCTCGGCCGTGACCTCGTTGCGTGCGAGCACGACGTGGACCTGCGCCTCGACGATGTTGTTGCCGCGCGCGTTCGCCATGCGGAACATGAGGCTCGGGATGCCTTCGAACGGCGCGACGACGGCGCGACGGCTGAAGAGGACGCGTGCCGTCGGGCGCGAGAACTTGGCGAACATGAGCCCGGTCACCATCGCGACGGCGAGGAGCCCGAAGAGCGCCTCGAGCGTCACCAGCACGTTCGCCCAGAGCGTTCCGGGCACGAGCTTCCCGTAGCCGATCGTCGCCATGGTCTGGACGCTGAAGAAGAACGCGTCGACCAAGGAGCCGGGGCGCGCGTGCTCGATGCTCCCCGGCTCGGCGAGGTACGCGAGCGCGAAGAGCGCGTTCGCGACGACGTAGAGCGTCGCGAGGAGCACGAGGAGCCGCGGCCACGACATCGTGAGGAGGTGATGGTAGACGTCCGGGAGCCGGAGCTCGTCGTCCTGGCGCTCGGCCATCAGCGCCGCGTCCTCAGCGCCGCATCTTCGCGAAGTCGAAGCTCTCGACCCGCGACGCGGCGATGCGGAAGGAGACGCCGCCGGCCTCCTCACCCGCGGGCGTCGCGGTGCCGTGGAGCGCCACGCCCTTGATGCCCGCGTAGGACGGGAACTCCTCGACCGAGCACACGACGCGCGGGTCACGCGCCAGGTTCCGGTGCGCGGCGCCGTCGCGCTCGACCGTCACGCGCGCCTCGCCGGCCATCCACGCGAACGCCGCCGACTCGCCGTCCGGCGCCCCGTCGGGGCCGCGCGTGCCGATCACGGCGACGCGCTTGCGCGCGAGGAACGCCGCCACCTCCTCGGGCGTCATCGCGATCCGCTGGCGCGGCATCAGCCGTGCTCCCCCACGAGCCGCACGGCGTCCGCGACGACGCGGACGACCACCCGCTTGCCCTCCGCGAGGCGCGTCTGGACGAGGTGCGTGACGTCGCTGCCGACGCCCGCGGGCCGTGGGCCGGCGGGTGCATGCTCGGCGGGAGGGAGAAACTCCGCGCGGCCGCGGATCACGACGCCGCGGAACCGCGGCTCGTCGTCACCGGTCACGACCACGCAGGCGACGCGCGGGTCCCGCTCCATGCTCCGCGCCTTCGCGCTCTTCCGGTACGTGTTCATGTAGAGCGCGCCCTGCTGCCACACGCCCACCATCGGATGGCACGCGGGCGCGCCGTCGGCGCGCAGCGTGACGAGGAACGTGCGCGTGTGCGCGCGGAGGAACTCCTCGGCGACGGGCGGGATCACGCGACCAGCCCCGCGCCGCCGCGGAGCACGCGCGCCGCGTCGTCGGCGAGCTCGCGCACGATCTCGGCGGCCGGCCGCACGCGCGACACGAGGCCCGCGCTCTGCCCCGCGTAGTGGACGAGGCACTCGAGGTCGCCCTCCATGCCTGGCAGCGGAGGGATCTCGCTGTACCGCGGGACGGGCGTCCCGTCGGGCAGCGTCGCGACCGTGTCGCCCTCGCCCGGGCGCGTCCCGCTCACCGGGCGTCCCGCCGACTCCCACGCGGAGACGGTGCTGTTCCGGAGCGTCCGGTGCGGCGCGGCGGGCCAGCCGACGTCGAAGAGCGTCGTGTACAGCGTGTCGGTCTCGCGCGCCTCCACCACGCGGGCCCGGTACGACGGGTGGATGAACGCCTCCTCGCTCGCGAGGAAGCGCGTGCCGACCCAGACGCCGGCCGCGCCGAGGAGCAGTGCCGCCGCGACGCCACGCCCGTCGGCGATCCCGCCCGCGGCGACGACGGGCGTCGGGCGGACCGCGTCGACCACGCGCGGCACGAGCGGGAACGTCGCCACCTGGCTCCACACGTGGCCGCCGGCCTCCCAGCCCTGCGCGACGATCACGTCCGCGCCCGCGTCGACCGCGCGCCGTGCCTCGTCCGCGCTGCCGACGGTCTGGAGGAGGAGCGCGCCGGCCGCGTGGACGGTCTCGACGTACGGCGACGGGTCGCCCCAGAAGAGCGACACGATACGCGCGCCTTCCTCAAGACACATCGCGAGCCGCTCGGCCTGCGGCCACTCGAGCGCGAGGTTCACGGCAAACGGCCGGTCCGTCAGCCGGCGCGTCTCGCGGATGATCGCGCGCATGAGGTCGAGGTCGAAAAACGAGACGCCGAGCATCCCGAGCGCGCCCGCGTTCGAGACGGCCGCCGCAAGCGCCGGCGACGCACAGCCACCCATCGGCGCCTGGAGAATCGGCACGTCGATCCCGAGGAGCCTCGAGAGCGGGGTCCGGATCGTCACGCGAGAGGAGACGTGCTCCGGGACGTCCGCCTTGTCAAGGTGATCCGCCGAGCGCCAGGCGAAGCCGCGTGCCCGCGACGAGACGCGTCGGACCGAGCGCGATCGTGCGCTCCGCGCCGCTCGCGTCGCGCTCCACCACGCGCTCGATGACGACGGGCTCGCCGAACGTCCGCAGGATCTCCACCTCGGCCGGGCCGCCCGGTCGCCATTCGAGCCGCGCACCGGGCACATCCAGTTGTTGTTGAGGCGGAGCTCGCCGAAGCCGCCGTCCGCGTCGAACCCGAAGCCGCCGGCCCCGATGCCGCCCATCGGGA
>CAZLYE010000153.1:0-3443 GCA_964562865.1 uncultured Binatia bacterium (SeqCode)
ACCCTCTCTTCGACGCGGACGGCAAGGCGACGGGCTACGGCGGCGAGGTGGTGTGGAACGAGGGCGGCGGGGCGACGGGTGGTGGTCTCAGCAGCATCTTCCCGCGGCCGAGCTACCAGCTCGGGCTCGTGCTCCCGGGGAGGGGGCGCGGCGTGCCCGACGTCGCGTTCGCCGCGAGCCGCGACAAGCCGGGGTTCGCGCTCGTGAACGACGCGCAGGGACGCGGTACGCTCGTCGGCGGGACGAGCGTCGGCGCCCCGATCTGGGCCGGGATGGCGGCCCTCCTCGTCCAGCAGCGCGGGCGCGTCGGGCTCCTCAATCCGGAGCTCTACCGGCTCGGCGCCGCGCAGGCGGCCGGCGGCGCGGCGGTCTTCCACGACGTGACCACGGGCAACAACGGCTTCGTGGGCGTGCGCGGCTACGACGCCGGTCCGGGCTTCGACCTCGCCACCGGATGGGGATCGTTCGA
Source organism: uncultured Binatia bacterium (SeqCode) (assembly GCA_964562865.1). Lineage (GTDB taxonomy): Bacteria > Desulfobacterota > Binatia > DP-6 > DP-6 > CAZLYE01. The sequence continues at coordinate 470 of CAZLYE010000153.1, forward strand.
CGCGCCCGCGCTGCTCGCGAGCTTCACGGCCGGCTGCACCGGCGACCTCGCCTGCGACGACGGCGACTCCTGCTCGCTCGACCGCTGCACCGCGGGCGTCTGCCACTCGGACAAAGTGCCCGACGGGACGGCGTGCGAGCCCGACCCGTGCCTCGCGGGGACCTGCCGCGCCGGAGCGTGCGGCGCCGTGTCCGGCGCGCGCGGCGATCGGGCGGTTGAGTGCGTGCTCGGGAACCATCGCTTCGTCGACCTGGTCTGTGCGAGGACCGCGATCCCGGCGAGCATCACGCGGCGGTTCCATCGCATGCAGGTGCTGCTCGAGCGGACCGGGGGGGCGAGCACCGGGAAGGCCCACCGGCTCGTTCGCCAGGCCGGGCGGCTCCTCGTGGGGGCGGCCCGCACCCTCAAGACGAACAAGCGGTTCGCGCGCACCCAGTGCGGGTTCGCGGTCGCGGACCGGCTCAACTACACCGCGACCCAGTACAACCGCCTGAAGGCGGCCGGCTGACGCGAGCCCCGGCGCAGGGGCTCGGCGTGCTCGGCGCCGTCCTCCGTCCTTGTCGTGGTCCGTCGATCTCGCGTATGGGGCGTCATGCCGAAGGCTGCCGCCCCGGCGCGCTTCGACGGCTTCGCCGACCGCGAAGGGCGCTTCTTCCGAGCCCTCGCCCGCAACCAGAATCGCGAGTGGTTCGAGCTTCACCGGCGCGAGTACGAGGAGGGATGGCTCGGGCCGATGAAGGCGCTCCTCGCCGAGGTGCGCGAGCGGATCGACCCGCTCTTCCCGCGCCATCCGCTCGGCGAGCCGAAGGTCTTCCGCATCTACCGCGACGTCCGGTTCTCCAAGGACAAGTCGCCGTACAAGACGCACGTCGGCGGCTACGTCGGGATCGCCGGGAGCGGTGACGGCCCGTCCGGCGCCGCGGCGGTCTACGTGCACGTCGGGGCGAAGGAGCTGTTCGTCGCCTCCGGCCAGTACATGATGCAGCCGCCGCAGCTCGCGCGCTTCCGCGAGGCGCTGCTCGACGAGCGCCGCGGCGGGGAGGTGTCCGCGATCCTGCGGAGGCTCGCGCGGGCGAAGTTCGAGGTCGGGTCCCACGACGTCCTCCAGCGGGTGCCGCGCGGGATCGATCCCGGCCATCCGCGCGCGGATCTCCTCAGGCGCAAGGGCCTCATCGTCAGCTTCCCCGGCCCGCCGGCGCGCCTCCTCGTGTCCCGCGAGCTCGTCGGCTGGCTCGTGACCCACACGCGGCGCGTCGTGCCGCTGGTCGAGTGGCTCGCGTCCCTCGGCGAGGACGCGGAGAGCGCGGACACCCCGGCTCCGTGAGCGCCGGGCGGCGTCGCGCCGCACCCGAGGCTTTTCCTCGGGCGGGGAACGCCTATAATCGATCGCGTTCCATGGACGCGACGTTGCTCCTCGGCCTCTACCGCCAGATGTGTCTCTGCCGGCGCTTCGAGGAGGCCGCCGCGAAGGCGTACTCGCAGGGGAAGATCAGCGGCTTCCTCCATCTCTACATCGGGCAGGAGGCGGTCGCGGTCGGGGCCATCTCGGCCGCCGAGCCGGGCGACTACCTCGTCGCCACGTACCGCGAGCACGCGCACTACCTCGCCCGGACGGGGGACGCGCGGGGTGCGATGGCCGAGCTCTTCGGGAAGGCGACCGGCTGCAGCGGCGGGCGGGGCGGCTCGATGCACCTCTTCGACGCGCGCCATCGGATGCTCGGCGGCTGGGCGATCGTCGGCGGCCACGTGCCGATCGCGACGGGCGTGGCCTTCGCGAGCAAGTACCGCGGCGAGGACGACGTGACCCTCTGCTTCTTCGGCGACGGCACCGCGAACATGGGCGCCTTCCACGAGGGCCTCGCGCTCGCCGGGCTCTGGAAGCTGCCGGTCGTCTTCATCTGCGAGAACAACCAGTACGCGATGGGTACGCCGCTCTACCGGACGCTCTCGGTCGAGGACGTCGCCGTCCGCGCGCGCGGATACCCGATGGAGGCCGAGATCGTGAACGGCGACGACGTGCTCGAGATGCGGGAGGCCACACGGCACGCGGTGAACCGCGCCCGGAAGGAGCATCTCCCCTTCTTCCTCGAGGCGAAGACGTACCGCTTCCGCGGCCACTCGGTCGCCGATCCAGCCAAGTACCGCACCAAGGAAGAGGTCCAGAAGTGGATGGAGCGCGACCCGATCGGCGTCCTCGGCGAGCGCATCCGGACGCTCGGCATCGCGACCGAGGAGCAGCTGAAGGCGCTCGACGACGAGGCGAAGGCGCACGTCCAGGACGCCGTCGAGTTCGCCGAGCAGTCGCCCGCGCCGGCGCCCGAGACGGTCCTCGAGCACGCCTATGCCTGAGCCGCGCATCCTCTCGTTCCGCGAAGCGCTCCGCGAGGCGATGGTCGAGGAGATGGAGCGCGACGAGTCGATCTTCCTCATGGGCGAGGAGGTCGGGCACTACAACGGCGCCTACAAGGTGTCCGAGGGCATGCTCGAGCGCTTCGGCGAGAAGCGCGTCATCGACACGCCCATCGCGGAGACGGGCTTCGCGGGCGTCGGGATCGGCGCCGCGATGGCGGGCCTCCGTCCGATCATCGAGTTCATGACGTGGAACTTCTCGCTGACGGCGGCCGACCAGCTCGTGAACAACGCGGCCAAGCTCCGCTACATGTCGAACGGCCAGTTCACGCTGCCGATCGTCTTCCGCGGGCCGGGTGGCGCGGCGCACGCGCTCGCCGCGCAGCACTCGCAGGCGCTCGAGTCGCTGTACGCCCACGTGCCCGGGCTGAAGGTCGTCACGCCGGGGACGCCGGCGGACGCGAAGGGGCTCTTGAAGGCCGCGATCCGCGACGACAACCCGGTCGTCTTCATCGAGAGCGAGGTCATGTACGCGCTCAAGGGCGAGGTGCCGGCGGGGGAGCACGTGGTCCCGCTCGGCGTCGGGGACGTGAAGCGGCCGGGCCGCGACGTGACCCTCGTCACG
>CAZLYE010000154.1:0-3305 GCA_964562865.1 uncultured Binatia bacterium (SeqCode)
CGCGCCGGGGAAGCCGGCGAAGTGGCTGGGCGCGAGGACGACGGCGCGGCGAAACCCGCCCCCCGCCGCCCCGAGCCCGCGCCCCGCCGTCGGCCCGGAGTATCGATACGCCGCGTGCGGCACGATGACGGCGATCACGCCGGCCCGCGCCGGACCGCCCGCGGCGAGGAGCTCGCGCGCCGTGCTGCGGAGCACGTCGGCCTCCGCGGGGTACCAGCGGCCGGCGAGCTGCGGCTCCTTCACCGACGGGACCGGGCCGCTCATGCAGCCGACGTCTCCTCGTCGCCGAAGGAGAGCCAGAGCCGCCGGACCTCGGGCCGCCCGAAGCAGCCGGTGCAGCTCACCACCTCGATCGCCTCGAGGAGCCGCCGGTAGGTGATCGGCGCCTCGTCGTCGCGGCGGCGGACCGTCGCCTCGCCCGTCTTCCCCGTGTGGAGCACGTAGTGACCGACGGTGTACCCGGTGCGGGTGTGGCGCGTTCCCTCGACCGCGCGCCCGCACCGGGTGCAACGGAGGCCGCCGCTCTCGGCGGGCACGCCGTGCTGCGGCATGGTTCACGTGTAGTAGAGACTCCGGGGGCGCGTCCAGTGCTCGCGCCGCTCCACCGTGCGGCGGGGTTCGCGGGATCCTTTGACCGTCCGCGGGGCAGCCGGTAACGTCGGTGTGGCACGATGGTGATGCGGCGGCCGCGGCCGGGGCTGCTCCGGTGGATCGCCCTCTGGAGCGCGCTCGCGGGGGTGCTGGTGGTGGGGATCGCCGCCCTCGTCCTCTACCGCGAGATCACGGCCGACCTCCCGCCCGTCGACCAGATCCTCCACTACAAGCCGCCGGTCACGACGCGGATCTACGCCTACGACGGTACGCTGATCGGGGAGTTCTACGTCGAGCGGCGGTATCTCGTCCCGCTCGACCGGATCCCGCCGCACGTCCGCCAGGCGTTCCTCGCGGCCGAGGACGCCGAGTTCTACCGTCACCGCGGGATCGACCCGACGGGCATCGCGCGCGCGCTCTTCACCAACGTCGTCCGGCACCAGGTCGTGCAGGGCGGCAGCACGATCACGCAGCAGGTCGTGAAGCAGCTCCTCCTCACGCCGGAGCGGAGCTACGAGCGGAAGCTGAAGGAGCTCGTCCTGGCGCTCCGGCTCGAGACGAAGCTCTCCAAGGACGACATCCTCTACCTCTACCTGAACCAGATCTACTTCGGCGCGGGCGCGTACGGCGTGGCCGCCGCCGCGCGCGAGTTCTTCGACGCCAACGTCGAGGACCTGACGCTCGCCCAGGCGGCGCTCCTCGGCGGGCTCCCGCAGGCCCCGAGCCGCTACGATCCGCAGCGGCGGCCGCAGCAGGCCGTCGGACGCCAGCACTACGTGCTCCAGCGGATGCGCGAGGAGGGGTTCATCACGCCCCAGCAGCAGGAGGCGGCGCTCGCGGAGCGTCTCGTCTTCGCGCCGCGCCGGCCGGCGACGTACCTCGCGGCACCCTGGTACGTCGAGCACGTCCGGCGGCTGCTGGAGGAGCGCTACGGCGGGACGGCGCCCTACCAGCTCGGCCTGCAGGTGTACACGGCGGTCGACGTCAAGATGCAGAAGGCCGCGGAGGAGGCGGTCGCGGCGGGCCTGCGCGAGCTCGACGCGCGGCAGGGCTTCCGCGGGCCGGTCCACCACGTCGACCCGAAGAAGGTCGACGCGTACCTCGCGCGCGAGGCGGCGACGAAGCCCGTCGACGGCGGCCGCGCGCGCGGCGTGGTGACGGACGTCCGCCCCCAGGGCCTCGGGATCCGCACGGCGTGGGAGCAGGGGTTCCTCCCCGCGGCGGCGCTCGCGTGGGGGACGCGGCACATCGCACCCGGCGTGTTCAAGGCGGGCGACGTGATCGCGGTGACCTTGACGGGCGCGGACGCGAACGGGAACGCGCGCTTCGCCTTCGACCAGGAGCCGCAGGTGGAAGGCGCGCTCGTCGCGATGGATCCGTACACCGGCCAGGTGAAGGCCATGGTCGGCGGCTACGACTTCCACCGGAGCCAGTTCAACCGGGTCGTCCAGGCGCATCGCCAGCCCGGGTCGGCGTTCAAGCCGCTCGTCTACGCGGCGGCGATGGAGCACGGATACACGCCCGCGTCGATCGTGCTCGACGCGCCGATCTCGCTCCCGAACGGCAACCAGCCCGACTGGATGCCGCGCAACTACGAGAACAAGTACTACGGCCCGACGCCGCTCCGGTACGCGCTCGCGCGCTCGCTCAACACGGTGACGGTCCGTCTCGTCGACGCGATGGGGATCAAGACCGTCATCGATTCGCTCCCGCGCTTCGGCTTCCAGGGCCGCGTCCCGCGGAACCTCTCGATCGCGCTCGGCAGCATGGAGGTGACGCCGCTCGAGCTCGTGCGCGCGTACGGCGTCTTCGCGACGCTCGGAAAACGGTTCGAGCCGATCTTCATCACGCGCGTGACCGACTTCGACGGGAACCAGCTCGACTTCGGCGGGACGCGTCCGCGCTTCGAGCGCGTGATGGACCCCGCGACGGCCTACGTCATCACGAACATGATGGAGACCGTCGTCCAGCACGGCACGGGACGGAAGGCGGCGGAGCTCGGCCGCCCCGTCGCGGGGAAGACGGGCACGACGAACGACACGCACGACGCATGGTTCATCGGCTTCACGCCCGACCTGCTCGCCGGGGTCTGGGTCGGCTTCGACGCCGACCGCTCGCTCGGGAAGCAGGAGACGGGCGGTCACGCCGCCGCGCCGATCTGGACCGCGTTCATGAAGGAGGCCGTCGCCGACCGCCCCGTGATCGACTTCCCCGTGCCCGACGGCGTGAGCTTCGCGCAGGTCGATCGGCCGACCGGCCTCCGCGCCGTGGCCGGCGGCGACGCCGAGCTCGAGGTCTTCGTGAAGGGCTCGGAGCCGAAGGAGACCGCCCCCGAGCCGGCGGTCGTCGATGCGACGCCCCCCGAGGCCGGCGCGCCGGGCGTCGTACCGCCCGCCGACGGCGTTCCCGACGACACCGACTGACGCGACCCGCGCGTCGCGCTAGAGCTGCCAGTACGGCGCGTGCGCCGCGCGGACGCGTGCGAGCACGCGGTCGGCGCGGCGCGCGTCGCCCGTCGCCAGCGGGGGCCGCGCCGGCGCGTGGCCGAGCGCGCCGAGCGTCGCGGCTACGCCCTCGACGAGCGCGTCGAGGGCGTAGCCGCCCTCGAGCACGACGACGACGCGTCCGTCGGCCGACGCGTCCGCGACGTCGACGCACGCGCGCGCCATCGCGGCGAAGCCGGCGGGCGTCACCATCATGCTGCCGAGTGGATC
>CAZLYE010000155.1:0-4394 GCA_964562865.1 uncultured Binatia bacterium (SeqCode)
TTCGAGTCGAACTTCCCGCGCCGGGCGCGCTTGCGACGCACGGAGACGACGTTGCGCAGGCGCTGGGCGAGCTTCGTGACCGCCTCCTGCATGCGGCGGATCTCGTCCTCGGAGAGGTAGTAGAAACTCTTCTCCGACAGCGCCTGGAGACGCTGCTGGTCGCCGCGCGTCACGTCCTGCCGCTGGAGCTCGCCGCGCACCATGCTCTTGATCATGTCGGCGAGGTCCTGGAGCCGGCGGTCGAGGTAGGCGTCGATCTTCTGCGCGTCGCCCGGGGCGCCCAGGCCGGCGAGCTGCTCCTTCAGGCGCGCGATCTCCGCGGCGACGCCCGAGAGCCCGAGGGCTTGCGCGACGCCGTGGGCGAAGCGGCCCTCCTGGAACCCGTGCTCGATGTCCCCGAGCCCCGCCTGGCCGGCCGCTTCCCGGAGCATCCGCTCGAGCGTTCCCGCGTCCGTGCGGAGGAGCGCACGGGCGAGCGGCGAGAGCTCGATCTTCCGTTCCGCGAGGAGCCGCTCGAGCTGCTCGAGGAAGCGCTGGAAATCGGCGTCGCTCATCTCGAGCGCGCCCGCCGTCGCGGCGGTCAGGTCCCGGATCGCGTCGGCGAGCCCCGAGAAGAACAGGTCGAAGAGCTGCTCGAACGCCGGCAGATCGACGGTGCGCTTCACCATCGTCGCGCGGAGCGCAGCGCGGACGGTCCCCCGGTCCCGGAGCCCGACCACGTCGAGCGCCCGGAGCATGTCCATGCTCTCGGTCAGCGAGATGCGGAGGCCGTTCTGGCGGAGCAGGTTGGAGAACTCGACGAGCTTCGCGTCCATGGACGACGCCCGGGGGACAGGCTCCTAGTGCAGGACGTCCTTGTCGCTCTCGATGCGCGGCGTCTTCAGCTTGGCCCGCTGGAGCTCGACGTACTCCTTCAGCTCCTGCTGCGCCTTGCGGATGTCACCCTCGTACTTGAGGACGGTCGAGAGGGTCTCGGCGACGAGCTGCTCGTCGAGCGTCTTCACGTTGAGGAGCGTGAGCGCCCTCGTCCAGTCGAGCGTCTCGCTGATGCTCGGCGCCTTCTTGAGATCGAGCTTGCGCATCCGGTGGACGACCGAGACGACGTCCGCCGCCAGGCGCTCCGACACGCCCGGGACCTTCAGACGGACGATCTCCAGCTCCTGCGCCCGCTCCGGGAAGTCGATGAAGAGATGCAGGCACCGCCGCTTGAGGGCGTCGGACATCTCGCGCGCGTTGTTGCTGGTGAGCACGACGAGGGGCACATGCCGTGCGCGCAGCGTCCCGATCTCGGGCACGCTCACCTGGAAGTCCGACAGCACTTCCAGCAGGAACGCCTCGAACTCGGTGTCCGACTTGTCGATCTCGTCGATCAGGAGCACACACGGCTTCGCCGAGCTGATCGCGCGGAGGAGCGGCCTCGGCAGGATGAACCGGTCGCTGAAGAAGACGTCGTCCTCGTTTGCGATCCGGTCGACCGCCTCGCGGAGCGAGCGGGCGCTGCCGAGCACCTCGCTGATCTTGTCCTTCAGGATCTGCGTGTAGAGGAGCTGCTTCGCGTACTCCCACTCGTAGAGCGCCTTCGCCTCGTCGAGCCCCTCGTAGCACTGGAGCCGGATCAGCTCCTGGTCCACCGCGGCCGCGAGGACCTTCGCGAGCTCCGTCTTCCCCACCCCCGCCGGCCCTTCCACGAGGATGGGCTTCTTCATCTCGGCGGCGAGGTAGACGACGGTCCCGATGGTCCGGCTCGCGATGTACTGCTGCGCGGCGAAGCGCTGGATGACGTCGTCTATGGATTTGAACATGAGGGGAAATCCTCGAGGGAGCCGGCTCGCACCTGCGCGACCCTTAACACGCGACCTGGGCCAAGACAATCGAAGTTCGACTTGGCGTGCGATGTCCCGCTAGCATCACGACCGTGTGCACGTTGGCCGCTTTCGTCCATGTTTTCCCGGCTCATCCGCTCGTGGTCGCCGCGAACCGCGACGAGCGCCTCGACCGTCCCGCGACGCCGCCGGTCGTGCTCCGCGACGAGCCGCCCCGCGCCGTCGGCGGACGCGATCTGACGGCGGGCGGCACGTGGCTCGGCCTCGCGGAGACGGGTCTCGTCGCGGGCATCCTCAACCGACGGAGCGCCGCGCCGCCCGACCCCGCGAGCCGGTCGCGAGGTCTTCTCTGCCTCGACCTCCTCGCCTGCCGGAGCGCGACCGAGGCGTCGGCACGGGTCGCGCGGGAGCCGGCCGGGCGCTACAACCCCTTCAACCTGCTCGTCGCCGACCGGGACGCCGCCTTCGTCGCGAGCCAGCCGCACGGGGCCGCGCCGCGCGTCCTTCGTCTCGAACCGGGCCTGCACCTCCTCACGAACCTCGACGTGAACGACGCGACCTGCCCGCGCATCGCCACGTCGCACCGCCGCTTCGCCGACGCCGGGGCAGCGTTCGCCGCCGACCGGGACGCCGCGGCGTTCGTCGGCCGCCTTCAGGCCATCCTGGCAGACCACGCGACGGCCCTCGATCCGCGGGGTCCCGGGAGCCTCTGCGTCCACGCCGGGCCGTTCGGCACCCGCTCGTCGTCGGTCGTGCTGGTTGGTTCCGGGGGCGAGTTGCGCTATCTCCACGCCGACGGACCGCCGTGTCGGACACGGCTCGAGCCGGTCGCGCTCGGGCTCCCGACTTGGGCCCGCGGTCCGGCGGCGGGTGACGATGACGGGTGAGGTCGGGAGCAGGCGGGCGGGGATAGCGCTGGTCGCTCTCGTCCTTCCTGCCCTCCTCTCGGGTTGCGCCGCGATGCGCCGTCGGTCGATGGCGCGCCTCTCGGCCAGGCTCGTGCGGGAGCGACAGGCGGCCTCCGCCTGCCCGGATCGCGTCGCGTGCGCGCGCGCCGACACGGCGCTCGCCGACGCGGTGGCACGCGCCGAGCGGGCCGGCCTCGAGAATCGAGAGCTGGCGACCGCCCTCACCACCCTCGCGACGCTGCGGCGGACGGAAGGCCGGCCCGCCGAGGCCGATGGTCTGCTCGACCGGGCCACCGCCGTTCTCACGCGGGTCCTCGCCGCCGACGAGCGGACCCTCGGGCCCGACCACCCGGAGACGATCGCCACCCTCGAAGACCTCGCGCGGATTCACGTGGAGCGGCACCATCACGCCGAGGCGGCTCCGCTCCTCGAGCGGCTGGTCGCGGTCGGCGAGAGCCGGCTCGGGCGGACCAGCCCGGCCTTCGACCAGCGCCTCGAGCTGCTCGCGACGACGTACGCCAGCGAGCACCGCGACGCCGACGCCGAGCGGGTGTACCATCGGCTCGTCGCGGTCCGGGAGGAGGCCCTCGGCCCGAACGATCCGAAGGTGGGCGCCGCGCTCGACGGCATCGCCGAGAGCTGCCTCCGTCAGGGCAGGACGTCGGAGGCCGAGGCCTACTGGATTCGTGCCCTCTCCATCGAGGAGCCCGCGCTGCGCGCCGACACGCCCGTCGTGGTGGTCGAGTTCCTGGTCGTCGTGACGAACGGGGGGTGGCGCCACGGTGCCGGCTGGCCGCGGGAGCCAGTCCGCGCACTCGAAGGCCTCGAGACGATCTACCGCGACGAGGACCGCGACCCCGAGATGCGGACCCTCTTGGAGCGCGCCCTCGCCTCCCGCGAGCAGCGCCTCGGTCCCGACCACCCCTTCGTCGGCACCGTCCTCGAGCGCCTCGCCGAGGTGAACGAGCGGCTCGGGGCATACCGGCTCGCCGACGGAGAATACCGCCGTCTCCTCGCGATCAAGGAGAAGCGGCTCGGCCCCGAAGACCCGCAGCTCGCCGAGGCGCTGCGTCACCATGCGACGGTCCTCTGGAAGCTCCGCCGGAACGCCGAGGCCGAGGACGTCGACCGACGGGCCGCCTCGTGCGAGCACCACGCCCTGATGGACTCGAACGTTCCCGGGGGGACGCCGCCACAGCCCGCCCGTGTCTACCTGCGGCCCGCCCCGCTCGACTAGGACACGCCTCTCCGACGGCCTGCCCTCACCAGGCGAGCCACGTCTTCTCCACCCGCGTCGGCCGCAGCGGGTGGAGCCTGTAGTCGCGCACACGCGGGTTCCGGACCGCGGAGCCCGAGGGATGGAAGAGCGGCACCCACGGCGCCTCCTTCATGATCAGCACCTCCGCCTCGTGGAAGAGCGCGAAGCGGCGGGTCGGGTCGAGGAGCGTGTCCGCCTCGTCAAGCAGCCGGTCGACCTCGGAGTTCGCGAAGAAGGTGTTGTTGTTGGTGTCGCGGTTCCGGGAGTGGAGGAGCACGGTCAGGAAGTTCGAAGGATCCGGGAAGTCGGCCTCCCAGCCGAGCATGAAGACAGGCACCATCCCGGGGTGGCGGACCGCCTCGATGAGCGCCGGGAAGTCGACGGGCTTGAGATCGAGGGTGATCC
>CAZLYE010000156.1:0-4162 GCA_964562865.1 uncultured Binatia bacterium (SeqCode)
ATCGTGGAGGCCGTCGACGCGCTCGATGGCTGACCGGCTCGGGATCGCCGCGGCCCTCGGCCTCGCGGCGGTGCTCCTCGCACCCGTCGCGCGCGGTGCGGAGCCGCCGCTTCCCGCGCCACGGGGCTGGGTGACGGACGGCGCCGGCGTCGTCCCGCCCGGGGTGCGCGACCGGATCACCGCCCTCGTCGACGAGCTCCGCGCGAAGACCGGCGCGGAGATCGCCGTCGTCACCGTCGAGACGACCGCCCCGCTCGACGACTTCACCTACGCGATGCGGATCGCCGACGCGTGGAAGCCCGGGCGCAAGGGCGAGGACACGGGCATCGTCTTCCTGGTCGCCACCCGGGACCGGAAGGTGCGCATCCTCGTCGGCTACGGCCTCGAGGGCATCCTGCCCGACGGGCTCGTCGGCGAGATCGAGGACCGCGACATCGTGCCGGCGTTCCGCGCGGGACGGCTCGACGAGGGCATCTGGCGCGGCGTCGCGGCGCTCGCGGGGCACGTCGCGCGGGCGCGGGGAGTCGAGCTCACCGGCGTGCCGCCGTCGACGACGGAAGAGCCGGAGTTCCCACCCGTTCCCGGCTGGCTGCTGGTCCTCGTCCTGCTCTTCTTCGCCTTCATGCTATATCAGCTGACTCGTCCCTCGCGGTTCCGGCGCGGCGGCTTCTACCCGTACGGCTTCGGGGGCTTCGGCGGCGGGTTCGGGGGCGGCGGGGGCGGCGTCGGCGGGTCCGGGGGCGGCGGCGGATCCGGGGGGGGGCGCTTCGGCGGCGGCGGCGCCGGCCGGAGCTGGTAAGGAGGGGGGAATGCGCAGAGCCCTGGCGGTGACGATGCTCGCGACCACGATCGGTGGCTGCGGGTACAACCAGATGGTCGCGATGAAGGAGGGCCTCGACGCCGCGTGGGCCCAGGTCGAGAACCAGCTCCAGCGCCGGAACGACCTGATCCCGAACCTCGTCGAGGTGACGCGCGGCTACGCGACCCACGAGCGCGAGGTGTTCGAGCGGATCGCCGACGCGCGCGCCAAGCTCATCGCGGGCGGATCGCGGGACGAGCGGATCGCCGCCGCGAACGAGATGACGGGGGCCCTCGGCCGACTCCTCGCGCTGGCGGAGCGGTACCCCGATCTCAAGGCGAACGAGCAGTTCGCCCGCCTCTCCGACGAGCTCGCCGGGACCGAGAACCGGATCGCGGTCGAGCGGATGCGCTACAACGACAAGGTCCGCGAGTACAACGCGTACATCAAGAGCTTCCCTGCCGTCGTCTACGCGGGCCCGTTCGGCTTCCGGCCCGAGCGCTACTTCGAGGCGCCCGAGGAGGCGAAGAAGGTTCCCCGGGTGGACTTCGGCACGCGGCCGGAGGAAGCGCCCCCGCCGAAGCCGTAGTGCGCATCCTGGTCCACGGCGCCGGCGCGGTCGGCGGGTACTTCGGCGCGCTCCTCGCGCGGGGCGGGCACGAGGTGACGTTCGTCGCCCGCGGCGAGAACTTGGCCGCGCTCCGCGCGCGCGGGATCACGGTGCGTCTGCCGACCGAGACCCTCCACGTCGCCCCCATCCACGCGGTGGGCGCGCCCGCCGACGCGCCGCCGCCGGAGCTGGTGCTCGTCTGCGTCAAGTCCCACGACACGGCCGCGGCGGCCGCGGCGCTCCGCCCGGTGGTGGGGAGCGGCACGATCGTCCTGTCGCTGCAGAACGGGATCGAGAACGAGGAGATCCTCGCGCGCGCGCTCGGTCTCCCCCCGCTCATGGTCGCGCTCACCCGCATCGGCGTCGAGCTGGTCGCGCCGGCGACGATCCTCTACAGCGGCCGCGGGACGATCGTGTTCGGCGAGCCCGACGGGACCGAGAGCTCGCGCGCCCTCCGGGTCGCGGCGGCGCTCACCACCGCGGGCGTGCCCCACCAGCTCCGGCACGACATCCTGGTGGCGGCGTGGGAGAAGCTCGCCTGGAACGCCGGCTTCAACGCCGTGACGACGCTCACGCGCCGGACCGTCGGCGAGGTGCTGGCGCTCCCGTCGGCACGCGATCTCGTGGTCGCCGCGATGGAGGAGGTCGACGCCGTCGCGGTGGCCGCCGGCGTTCCCGTGCGCCGCACGCGGACCGAGAGGGTCCTCGACGACAGCGCGACCGGCCTGCCCGACTTCAACACCTCGATGCTGCAGGATCTCCTCCGCGGACGGCGGCTCGAGCACGACGCCCTCAACGGTGCCGTCGTCCGTGCGGCGGCCCGGACCGGCGTCCCGGTGCCGTTCAACCGCGCGCTCCTGGCTCTGCTCGACCGCCTCGACCCCGCGCCCCGCTAGCGGGATCACTTCATCGACAGGAACGCCACGCGGGCGAGCTCCATCGGCGTCGCCGGCAGCACGCCGATCACGAGCGTCGCCGCGACCGCGAGCAGGATCGTCGCGAGCAGGCACGGGCGCGTCGCCGGCGCGGGGACGGTGCCCGGCCCCTCGTTCATGTACATCGCCACCAGGACGCCGAGGTAGTAGTACACGGACACGAGGCTGTTCAGGACGCCGATCACCGCGAGCCCGACGTAGCCGGCGTCGACCGCGGCGCTGAACAGGTAGAACTTCCCGGCGAAGCCGGCCGTCGGCGGGATGCCCGCGAGCGAGAGCATGAAGACGGCCATCGAGAGCCCGAGGACCGGGTGGCGGAAGCCGACACCGGCCCAGCCGGCGAGGTCCTCGTTCGGCTCGCCGCGCCGCCCGAGCGCGATCACGACCGCGAAGGCCCCGAGCGTCATGAAGACGTACGTCGCGAGGTAGAAGAGGAGCGCCGCGCCGCCGTCGCGCGTGGCGGCGACGACGCCCACGAGCGCGTAGCCCGCGTGCGCGATGCTCGAGTAGGCGAGCATCCGCTTGACGCTCCGCTGGAGGAGCGCGGTCACGTTGCCGACCGTCATCGTGAGCGCCGCGAGCACCCAGAGAAGCCCCGCCCAGCTGCCCGCCACGCCCCCGAGCCCCGCCATGAAGACGCGCGCGAGCGCCGCGAATGCCGCCGCCTTGACGCCGACTGCCATGAACGCGGTGACGGCCGTCGGCGCGCCCTCGTACACGTCCGGCGTCCAGACGTGGAACGGGATCAGCGCCACCTTGAAGCCGAGGCCGACGAGCACGAGCGCGATCGCGAGCGCGGTGAAGGGCTGGAGCCCGTCGCGCGCGACGACGTGCGCGATCACGTCGAGCCGCGTGCTGCCCGTCCCCGCGTAGAAGAACGCGATCCCGTAGAGGAGGAAGCCGGTCGCGAACGCCCCGAGGAGGAAGTACTTGAGCGCGGCCTCGGTCGACCGGACCTCGCGACGGAGCAGGCCGGCGAGCACGTACACCGCGACCGACATGATCTCGAGGGCGAGGAACAGGACGATCAGGTCGTTCGCGGCGGCGAGGAAGATCATGCCCGACGTCGAGAGGAGGACGAGGGCGTGGTACTCGCCCGCCGCGATCGGCTGCTCGCGGAGGTAGTCGATGGACATGAGGAGGGTGAGGAGGGCACCTGCGGAGATGAGCACCGCGAAGAAGAGCGCGTAGCGGTCGCCCCGCACGGTGTCCTGGAAGCCTCCGGGCGCGCCGCCCGCCGCCCAGAGCCAGACCGCCACGGCCGCGGCCGCCGCGATCCCGAGCATGCCGAGCACGGCGAGGGCGTCGCGGTCGGGGCCGTGCATCACGAGGTCGGCCGCCATGACCACCATCGCGGTCACGGCGACGACGAGCGCCGGCAGCGTCACGTACCAGTTGGCGACGAACGGGGCGACGTCGATCATCGGTGCGCCACCGCCGTCGGCCCCTCGACGCGGGCGATGATGCGGTCGATCGAGGGCTGCATGCGCGTCAGGAACGGCGCCGGCCAGAGGCCCATGACGAAGCAGAGCGCGACGACCGGGACGAGCACCGTGAGCTCGCGTCCCGTCAGGTCGGCGAGGCGCGCGTTCTCCTCGTGGACGACCGGCCCGAAGATGACGCGCTCGTACATCCAGAGGAGATACAGCGCGCCGAGGATGATCCCCGTCGTCGCGAACGCGGTCGCCCAGGGCCACCGACCGAATGCGCCCAGGAGGATCAGGAACTCGCCGACGAAGCCGTTGAGACCCGGGAGGCCGACCGAGGCGAGCATCACGACGAGGAACGCGGCGGCGTACCACGGGACGGACGTCCAGA
>CAZLYE010000157.1:0-5228 GCA_964562865.1 uncultured Binatia bacterium (SeqCode)
GACCAGGCGGTTCATCGAGAGGGCGATCCCGTTCCTCGGCGACGCGGGCACTGCCGCACGCAAGCTCTGGACCACGGCCGAGCGCTTCGGGAACACGAGCACGGCGAGCCTGCCGCTCGCGATGGCCGAGGCGGAGGCGGCGGGGGTGCTCGTGCCGGGGGCGAAGGTCCTCGTCCTCGCTCCGTCCTCGGGCGTGAGCGCGGCCGCCGTGACGATGGTGTGGTGATGGCGTGGCTCCGCATGGCGCGCCGCTTCGTCCGCGGCGGAGCCGCGCGCGTCGCGCTCACCGTGCTCGCCGTGGCGTGGGGCGTTGCCCTGGTCGGCGCCGTGCGCCTCGCCAACAGCGCGGTGGGGCGGGCCTTCGACGAGGTGATCGACACGATGGCGGGCCGAGCGGCACTCGAGGTGGTCGCGGGCGAGGGCGGCCTGCTCCCGGAGAGCGTCGCCGCCGAGACGGCGGGCGTCCCGGGCGTCGAGGTGGCGGTTCCCTCCGTGCGGGGCGCGGCCTTCGTCGCCGGAACGACCGGCGAGCTCGTCACGGTGTACGGCGCCGACCTGACGGCCGACACGCCCGAACGGGTGTACGGGGCGCACGTCGAGATCGAGGATCCGATCGTCTTCCTCGCGCAACCGGACTCGATCGCGCTCACGCGGCCGTTCGCCGCCGCCCACGGCCTCGGCCCCGGCGACCGGATCGACCTCGTGACCCCGGCAGGACGGCGCGGCTTCACGATCCGCGGGCTCCTCGACGTCGCGGGCGTGGCGCGGGCCTACGGCGGCAACGTCGCGGTGATGGACCTCTTCGCGGCCGAGGCGCTCTTCACGCGGGCCGGCTTCGTGACCGACGTGGACGTGGTCGTCGCGCCCGGGCACGACCTACGTGAGGTCGCCGACGCGATCGCGGAGCGCCTTCCCCCCGGACTCCGCGTGAGCACCCCCGGGCAGCGCCGGGCCGACCTCCACCGCGTGACGGAGTCGCTCCGCATCGCGCTCCAGGCGCTGGGGCTCTTCGGGCTCTTCGCCGCGTTCCTCATCACCTTCAACCGGCTGTCGACCGTGTTCGAGGAGCGCGCCTGGCAAATGGGCGTCCTCCGCGCCGTGGGGCTCCGGATGGGCTCGGTGTGGCGTGCGCTCCTCGGGGAGAGCCTCCTCGTCGGCGCCGCGGGGGTGGCGCTCGGGATCCCCCTCGGGGTCGCCCTCGGACGGCTCCTCGTCCCCGTCATCGCGAGCGCGAGCGCCGTCGCCGACAAGCTGGTCGCTCCGCCCGTGACGCTCGCGCTCGAGCCCGGCGCGCTCGTCCTGGCCGGCGGCCTCGGCCTCGCGACGGCGGTGCTCGCCGCGGCGCTCCCGGCGTGGCGGGCTGCGCGCATCGGAGTCGCGGAGACGATGCTCAGCCGTGGCCGGGAGGCTTCCGGGAGGATCCGGCCCCTCGGCTGGACCCTCCGCGGCGTGGCGCTCGCCGCGGTCGGCGGGACGCTCGTCGTCCTCACGCGGCACTCCTCGGCGGTCTCGGGGCTGCTCGCGACGGCGCTCGTCGCGGCGGGAACGGCGCTCGCCGCCCGGCCGGCGGTGGAGGTCGCGGGCCGCCTCCTCGAAGCGGCGACGCGGCGGATCGGAGGGCCGGTCGCACGGTTCGGCGCGGCGAGCTTTCTCCGCAACCCGCGGCGCACCGCGCTCACGGTGGCGACGCTCGGCGCGGGGCTCGGCTGCGTCGTGTGGTTCTGGACGATGGCGGAGAGCTTCCGCAGCTCGGTCGTCGCCGCGCTCACCGCGGCGGTGCGCGCGGATCTCATCGTGACGTCGGTGCACGTGACGAACGGCTACGTCGAGGCGCCCGTGAGCGAGATGCTGGCGACCCGGCTCGCGGCGGTGCCTGGGGTGGCGGGTGTCGTCGCGTCGCGCGTCATCGAGTGGCCGCACGCGGGCCGCCGGGTGGCGATCGAGGCGTTCGACGCCCGCTACTTCGCAGACGCGAGCTTCGGCCGCTGGCCGCTCGCGCCCGAACGGATCTCCGGGGTGTGGGAGCGCGTGGCGCAGGGCGAGGCGGCGATCGTGTCGGCCAACTTCCTCGCCAACTTCGGGATGCACGTCGGCGAGCGGCTCGTGCTCTCGACGCCGAGCGGCCCGCTCGCGCTCGTGATCGGCGGCGCGACGGCGGCTTTCGAGTCGTCGGCGGGGACGATCCAGATGAGCCGCGAGGTGTTCGCCCGCCACTGGCAGGATCGACACGTGAACCGGGTGGGCCTCCGCGTCGCGCCGGGGACGGAGGTCTCCGCCGTCCGCGCGGCGATCGCGCGCGACCTGGGCACGCCCTGGGCGCTCCGCATCCTGAGTGCCGGCGAGCTGATCGGGTACTACGCCGATCAGGTGGGCCGTGCCTTCACCCCGCTCGGCGTGCTGGCTGCGACGGTGCTCCTCGTGACGCTCTTCGGGGTGGCCGACACACTCCTGGCCGCCGTGCTCGGTCGCACGCGCGAGCTGGGCGCGGCACGCGCCGTCGGCATTCGCCGCGCGTCGCTCGTGGGGATGGTGTGGGTCGAGGCCTTCTTCCTCGCGCTGCTCGGCGTCGTGCTCGCCGTGGTCTCGGGCGTCAGCCTCGCGTTCTTCTGGGTGAGGGAGACCCTGCCGGGCCTCCTCGGGTGGATGCTCGAGCTCCACCTCCCGTACCGCGAGGTCCCCGTGCTCGTTGCGCTCACGCTCGTGGTCGCGGGCGCCGCGGCGTTGGTCCCCGCGCGGCGGGCCGCACGGCTGGAGCCCTGTCTCGCGCTCCGGGAGGAGTGAGCAATGGAGTCACGCATCGCCGTCTCGCTCGAGGACGTGAGCAAGGCCTACGGCGGCGGGCCAGAGCCGGTCGGGGCCCTCCGCGACGTGAGCCTTTCGATCCCGGCGGGCGAGTTCGTCGCGGTCCTCGGGCCGAGCGGCTCCGGGAAGAGCACGCTCCTGAACCTCATCGCGGGGCTCGACTCGCCGACGGCCGGGCGGGTGCTCATCCACGGCCGCGATTTCGCGTCTCTGCCGGAGGGGGCGCGCAGCGATCTCCGCCTGCGGGAGATCGGCTTCGTCTTCCAGAGCTTCAACCTGTTCCCGACCTTCTCGGCGGAGGAGAACGTCGCCTGGCCGCTCGAGTTCCTCGGGGTGGGCTGGCGGGAGGCGCGACGACGGGCGCGCGCCGCGCTCGCGCAGGTGGGCCTGCCGGCCGCCGTCGAACGCCGCCGGCCGGCCGAGCTCTCCGGCGGTGAGCAGCAGCGGGTCGCGATCGCCCGGGCGCTCGTGACCGAGCCACGGCTCATCCTGGCCGACGAGCCGACCGGCAACCTCGACTCGCAGACGGGCCAGACGATCCTCGAACTGCTGCGGACCCTCAACGTCCGGCAGAGCGTGACCGTCGTGCTCGTCACCCACAGCGCGCTCGCCGCGAGCCACGCGCAGCGGACGATCGAGCTGCGCGACGGCGCCGTCGTCCGCGAAGCGCGCGGCACGGTGACGATCATGTTCAGCGACATCGTGGGATTCACCGCGATGACGGAGCGTCTCGGTGACGCACGGGTCCAGGAGATCGTGCGGGGCCACAACGCGATCGTCCGCGAGCACGTCGCGGCGCACGGTGGCGTCGAGGTCAAGGCCCAGGGCGACGGATTCATGATCGCCTTCCGCAGCGCGCAGGCGGCGCTCCGCTGCGCGATCGCGATCCAGCGGACGATGGTCGCGTACGACGACCACAGTGAGGCGCCCGTCCGGCTCCGCATCGGGCTGCACACGGGAGAGGCGATGAAGGAGGGGAACGACTTCTTCGGTCGCACCGTCAACTTGGCCGCACGCATCGCGAGCTCGGCCCAGAGCGGGGAGATCCTGGTCTCATCGGTCGTCCGCGAGCTCGCGGCGACCACGCAGGCATTCGTCTTCGACGACGGTCGCGAGGTCGCGCTGAAGGGGCTGCATGGCCTGCGGCAGGTGTATGCCGTCGACTGGGAGATGAAGACGCGCGGCTACCACCCGCCCCTCCGGCACGACGACGAGCGACCGCTGTGGGTGGCCTGACGGTGACAATACGGGTGTATCATCCGGCGACACGGCCATGCGGTCTGCTAGAGCATCCGATACCTGGCGATCCCGACGAGCTTGCGTGCTCCCTTTGCTTGCTGTTAGGGCTGCGTCGCGTCTGGGGCTGCGTGCCGTGATTTCGGAGTCGGACCTTCTTCATCCCGCGAGTCGCCAGGATCCCCATCCGGCATACCGGGCCCTGCGTGAGCGGGATCCCGTCCACTGGAGCGAGCGGCTCGGGATGTGGGTGGTCACGCGCTACGGCGACGTCGAGCACGTGGTGACGAGCCCGAAGACGTTCTCCGTCGAGCGGTTCCGCCGCGTCGAGTGTCGGCCCGAGATGGAGGCGGTCACGAGCGTGCTCCGCCACTGGACGGTGTATCGCGACCCGCCCGATCACACGCGCCTGCGGGCGCTCCTCGCCCACAGCTTCACGCCGCGGCGCCTCCAGGCCCTGCAATCGCGGGTCCAGGCGATCGTCGACGGACTGCTCGACCGGTGCGCGGAGCGCGGCGTGATCGACTTCATCGCAGAGTTCGCGTTTCCACTGCCGGCCAGCGTCATCGCCGTGATGCTGGGTGTTCCGCTGGAGGACATCGGGCAGGTGAGGACGTGGTCGAACCAGATCGCGGACTTCATCGGCGGCGCGCGCAGCGGCGCCGACGCGGAGCACGCCGGGCGGGGGCTGCTCCAGGCCTGCGCGTACTTCCGCGATCTCGCGCGCCTGCGCCGCGTCCACGGCGGAGACGACGTGCTCGGGGTGCTCCTCACCGCGGAGGAGCACGGCGAGACGCTCACCGAGGACGAGGTCGTCGCGAACTGCGTCCTCCTCCTGTTCGCCGGGCACGAGACGACGACGAACCTCCTCGGCAACGGCCTCCATCACCTGCTGCGCCACCCCGCGCAGGAGGCGCTGCTCCGGGCCCGGCCCGACGTCGTGCCGTCGGCGGTGGAGGAGTTCCTCCGCTACGACGCCCCGGTCGCGGGCACGATCCGGATCGTGACCGAGGACGTCGACCTCGACGGGCGGACGCTGCGTGCCGGGGACGCCGTCGCAGCGATGCTCGCCGCCGCCAATCGCGATCCGCGGCGGTTCGAGCGCCCGGACGACCTCGACGTGACCCGTGCACCGAACCGCCATCTCGCGTTCGGCCTCGGCACCCACTTCTGCCTCGGCGCAAGCCTCG
>CAZLYE010000158.1:0-11666 GCA_964562865.1 uncultured Binatia bacterium (SeqCode)
CGATCCAGCCGGCCACGCCGCCGACGAGCGGCGGCCACCCCGAGCCGACCATCCACACAGGGGTCGGGCGGATGTCAAAGAAAAGACGCCCCACCCGGAAGGCGGCGACGAACGCCGCATGGAGACCGATCGGCAGCCAGAGCGCCCCGCTCCGGAGCCGGGCGCCGGCGAGGAGCAGGCCCAGGAGACCCAGGCCGAACAGCTGGGGGAGCACCGCGCGGTCCGCGAGCGGGGCGAAGAGGCGAAGCGTGTACGCGAGGCCCGACCAGGCGTCGACGCGTGCGAGACGTCCGCCCCCGCGGAGCGCGTGCACCGCGGCGTAGACGAGGGTGGTGGCGGCGACGCCGAGCACGTCGCCCCAGTCGCGCCGGAGCCGGCGGAGGACGACGCCGCGGAAGAGCGTCTCCTCGCCGACGCCGATCGCAACGGCCGCCCCCAGCCCGAGGAGGGCCTTCCGGAGCGTCTTCCCGGCGGGAAAGCGCAGCGCCGGGACGATCCCGCCGACGAGTGCCGCGAGCGCGAGGCCGACGGCGAGGCCCGCGAACCCGGCCGCGACGCCGCGGACGACGTCCCGGACCGCGCCGCGGCGGTGGAAGCCCACGTCCGCCGGGCCTCCCAGGTCGAGCGGGCGCCACGCGAGGACGACGCCCACCGCGAGCACCACCTCGAACACGCGATCGTAGACGCGCCCGAACGTCAACTGAGGCCCGAGCGCCCAGGCGACCCACGGGCTCGCGAGCGCGGTGACGGCGAGGGCGCCGATCACGAGCGCGAGGAGGCCGAGCGACCTCACCTCAGGTGGTGTACTCGGCGTTGAAGCGCACGTACGCCACGGAGAGGTCCGCGGCGAGCACGCGCCCCGCGCCGCGCCCGCGGTGCAGGTCGAGCGCCACGCGGAATTCGCGGCGGCGCATGCGGGCGCGCGCGCGGCTGAGCGCCCCGGCGACGGCAAGCCCACGGCGCGCGACCGGCACGCCGCCGATCGTCACGTCGATGCGATCGGGGTCGAGCCGCACGCCCGCGTTCCCCGCCGCCATGACGAACCGTCCCCAGTTGGGATCGCCGCCGTGGAACGCGGCCTTGCAGAGCATGGAGTTGCCGATCGCCCGCGCGACGCGCCGCGCGGCCGCCGCCGACGGCGCGCCGCGCACCGCGATCTCGACCAGCCGCGTGCTGCCCTCGCCGTCGAGGACGACGAGGCGCGCGATCTCGTCGAGGACCGCGGTGACGGCCCGCGTGAAGCGCCGGTGGTCGGCCGATCCGGACGCGACCGTCCGGTTTCCCGCGGCCCCGCCGGCGAGGAGCAGGACCGTGTCGTTGGTGCTCCGGTCCCCGTCGACCGTGATCGCGTTGAGCGTCCCGCCCACCGCCTCGCGCAGCGAGCGTCGCGCGGCGCCGACGCTCACCTTCGCGTCGGTCACGACGAACACGAGGAGCGTCGCCATGTCGGGCGCGATCATCCCGCAGCCCTTCCCGAACGCCGCGACCGTCACGCGGCGCCCACCCAGCCGGATCCGCCGCACCGCCGTCTTCGGGAACGCGTCGGTGGTCGTGATCGCCTGCGCCGCGTCCGCGAAGCCGTCCGCGTCGAGCGCTGCGACCGCCGCCCGCACGCCGCCGAGGAGCCGCGGGCGATCCACCTGGACCCCGATCCGCCCCGTGGCGCACGGCGCGACCTCGCCGACCGGGCATCCGAGGAGCCGGGCGGCGAGCGCCGTCGAGCGCTCGGCCGTCACCACGCCCGCCGCCCCGGTGCACGCGTTCGCGTTGCCGGCGTGCACGAGCACTGCCGACACCCGACCGCGCGCGACGCGCGGCTTCGCCACCTTGACCGAGGCCGCCGGCGCCACGTTCCGCGTGAACACGCCCGCCGCCACCGCCGGCCGGTCCACGACGATGAGCGCGACGTCCGGCCCGCGCTGCTTGAACCCCGCCCGCACCCCGGCGAACCGGAACCCGGGGACGACCACCCGATGGGCCTTCCGGGGGAGCTTCACGGGCGGCGCGCGCCCTGCCGGCGCGCCGTCACGCTCGCCCGTGGCACTTCTTGTACTTCTTCCCGGAGCCGCACGGACAGGGGTCGTTCCGCCCCACCTTGTCCGCGTCCCGCCGGATGGTCTCGACCTTCTGCGGCTCGCCCGGCGCGCCGCCGTGCGAATGCGACAGCTGCACGCGCGCCGCCTGGCGCTGGCGGCGCTGCATCGCCTCGAGCTCGGCGGGCAGCGTGTCGTCGGCCTCCGCACCCTCGACGGCGACGCGCGGACGGCCGGCCGCGGCGGGCTCGGTCCGAAGCTGGACACTCATCAGCTTCTCGACCAGGTCCGCCTCGAAGCGCTTCACCATGTCCTCGAACATGGCGTAGCCCTCCTTCTGGTACTCCTGGAGGGGATTCACCTGGCCGTAGCCGCGGAGCCCGATGCCCTCCTTCAGGTGGTCCATGCTGAGGAGGTGGTCCTTCCAGAGCGCGTCGAGCGTCTGGAGCATGATGAGCTTCTCGAGGTGGCGGAGGATCGGGGGGCCGAACTGCTGCTCGCGTCGCTCGTAGGCGTGGCGGACGCGCTCGACGAGCACGTCCTGGAGCGCCTCGACGCGGAGCCCGGCGCGTTCCGCCTCGGGGACGGCGAGCCGGAAGTTGAACTGCGCGAACACCGCGTCGTCGAGCGCGCTCCAGTCCCACTCCTCCGAGGCGACGTCGGCGTCGGCGTGGGCCGTCACCAGCTCCTCGGCGATCCCCTCCGCGACCTCGAGCACGTCCTCCTTGAGGTCGTCGCGCGACAGGAGGTCGCGCCGCCGCGCATAGATCACCTCGCGCTGCTTGTTGAGGACGTCGTCGTACTCGAGGAGGTGCTTGC
Source organism: uncultured Binatia bacterium (SeqCode) (assembly GCA_964562865.1). Lineage (GTDB taxonomy): Bacteria > Desulfobacterota > Binatia > DP-6 > DP-6 > CAZLYE01. Next base: position 2,853 of record CAZLYE010000158.1, read on the forward strand.
GGATGTCGAAGTTGTGCGCCTCGACCTTCTCCTGGGCGTTCCGGATGGCGCGCGTGATGAGCCGGTGCTCGATCGGCACGCCCTCCTCCATCCCGAGGCGCTCCATCAGGTTCTGCATCCGGTCGGCGCCGAAGATGCGGAGGAGGTCGTCCTCGAGGGAGAGGTAGAAGCGCGACGTGCCGGGATCGCCCTGCCGCCCGCCGCGGCCCCGGAGCTGGTTGTCGATCCGCCGCGCCTCGTGCCGCTCCGTCCCGAGGATGTGCAGGCCGCCCGCCGCGACCACCTTGTCGCGCTCGTCCGCGCACGTCTGGCGGTACCTCTCGAGGATTTCCTTGTAGCGGGCGTCGTACTCCTGCGGCGCCTTCTGCAGCTGCTCGCGGATCTCCTCGACGGCTGCCACGTACTTCGCCCGCTCGTCCTCGTAGCGTCGCTCCGCCGCCCGCAGCGCCTCCTCGTACGGGACGCGCTTCTCCTCGTGGAGCCGCTCGGCCTCGACGTACTCGTCCTCGGCCGTTCCGTACTCGGTCCGCAGGGCGTCGAGCTCGCCGTTGCCCGCCCCGTTCACGCTGCCCTTCACGAGGAGCGCCAGCTCCATGACGGAGAGCCCGCGCTCGTACTGGGCGCGCCGCTCGTCGAGATCACGCCCCGCCTCGTCGGTCCGGACGCCGCCCTCCTCCCAGGCGTCGAGCGCCGCCTCGTAGCGCGCGCGCAGCTCCTCGAGCGCCGTGCGCTCGCCCGCCACGGCGCCGCTGCCGGCCTCGAGGAGCGTCGTCTCGAGCTCCTCCTTCACCCGACGGTAGCGGGCGGGGATCGGGTCGCGGTCGCGCACGGCGGGGATCAGCTCGACCGAGCTCACCTCGTCGTAGCGCGCGCGGATGGTCCGGTACGGCGAGAGCTCGAGGATCTTCCGGTGCGCGTCGGTCAGCCGGCGGAGGGCGTCGCCGCGGCGCTCCTCGAGCACGGCCAGCTCCTCCTTGTACTTCGCCTCCGCCCGCTGCAGCTCCTCGTCGTAGCGCTCGCGGAGGCTCCGGAGCGCGTCCTCGTAGCGCTCCGTCTTGCCCTCCTTCTGGAGGCTCCCCGCGCGGCGGATCCACTCGTTCTCCATCTCGGCGCGCGCGAGGAACTCGGGATTGCCGCCGAGCAGGATGTCCGTGCCGCGGCCGGCCATGTTGGTTGCGATCGTGACCTGCGTGTGGCGTCCCGCCTGCGCGATGATGTTCGCCTCGGCCTCGTGGTTGATCGCGTTCAGCACGTTGTGCCGGACGCCCGCCTTCTTGAGCAGCTTCGAGACGCGCTCGGACTTCTCGACGGACGTCGTGCCGACGAGCACGGGCTGCCCCTTCTCGTGACACTCCTTGATCTCCTGGACGACGGCGTCGAACTTCTCGCGCTCGCTCTTGTAGACGACGTCCGCGAAGTCCTCGCGCTGCATCAGCTTGTTCGGCGGCATCACGACCACGTCGAGCTTGTAGATCTTCTGGAACTCGACGGACTCCGTGTCCGCGGTGCCCGTCATGCCGGCGAGCTTCGCGTACATGCGGAAGTAGTTCTGGATGGTGATCGTGGCGAGCGTCTGGTTCTCGCGCTCGATCTTCACGCCCTCCTTCGCCTCGACCGCCTGGTGGAGCCCGTCCGACCAGCGCCGGCCCGGCATGAGGCGGCCGGTGAACTCGTCGACGATGATCACCTCGCCGTCCTTCACCACGTAGTCGACGTCGCGCTTGAAGAGCGTGTGCGCCTTCAGGGCCTGCGTCACGTGGTGGAGCATGTCGATCTGGCTCGGGTCGTAGAGGTTCGAGACGCCGAGGAGGCGCTCGCACTTGGCGATCCCCTCTTCGGTGAGCGTCGCGGAGCGGTGCTTCTCGTCGATCGCGTAGTCCGTGTCCTTCCGGAGGCGCGGGATGATCCGGTCGACGACGTAGTACTTGTCCGTCGACTCCTCGGCCGGACCCGAGATGATGAGCGGCGTCCGCGCCTCGTCGATCAGGATGTTGTCCACCTCGTCGACGATCGCGTAGTGCAGCTCGCGCTGGACGTATTCGTCCAGGCTGAACTTCATGTTGTCGCGGAGGTAGTCGAAGCCGAACTCGTTGTTGGTGCCGTAGGTGATGTCGGCCCGGTACGCCTCGCGCCGCTCGACCGGGCGGAGGTGGAGGAGGCGGTAGTCCTTGGTGATGAACGTCGGGTCGAACTCGAAGCTCTGGTCGTGGATGATCGAGGCCGTCGAGAGGCCGAGGTAGTGGTAGATCGGCCCCATCCACTGGACGTCGCGCCGGGCGAGGTAGTCGTTCACCGTGACGAGGTGCGCGCCCTTGCCCTGCAGCGCGTTCAGGTAGAGCGGCAGCGTCGCGACGAGGGTCTTCCCCTCGCCGGTCTTCATCTCGGCGATCCTGCCCTGGTGGAGGACGATTCCGCCGAGGCACTGGACGTCGAAGTGGCGGAGCCCGATCGTCCGCCGGGACGCCTCCCGGACGGCGGCGAAGGCCTCGGGCAGGACGTCGTCGAGCGTCGCCTCCTCGCTCGCGAGCTTCTCCTTCCACTCCGCGGTCTTCGCGGGGAACGCCTCGGGAGGGAGCTCCTTCCAGGTGTCCTCGAGGGCGTTGATCTCCTCGACGATCGGCCAGAGCCGGCGGAGCGTACGCTCGTTGGCGCTCCCGAAGACGCGCGTCAGGATGCTCGGCATGCGGAACCTGGCATTGTCGTCGCGGGTCCCGGGCAGGTCAAGTTATGGGCCGGGAAGCACGAAAGGCTTCCCTTCGACGCGTCTCCCACAGTAAAGAACGACGGTGACGACCCGTCGATTTCCGGTCCTCCTCGCCCTGCTCGTGCCGCTCGCCGCCGCCCCGCCCGCGGTCGCCGCGCTGAACGTGCAGGCCGGCATCGGATTCATCGCCGTCAGCGGCGCCGCCCCCGGCCTCGCGCTCGTGCTCCGCGATCGGCACGGCGCGCAGGTGCAGCAGGGCACGACGGACCGGTTCGGGAGCTTCATCTTCCGCGACCTCGCCCAGGGCGCGCGCTACGCGGTCGGTACCACCGGCTCCTCCGACACGACGCCCGCCACGGTGCTCCGCTTCACCGATCATCCCGACCAGTCCCTCTACAGCGGGCAGGTCCTGCAGGAGGGCCTCCAGTACATCCGCGCCCGGGACGGCACGCTCCTCTCGGCGATGGTGCGGGCACCCGCCGGCAAGCACCTGACCGACGGGCCCTTCCCCACCCTGGTCGAGTACTCGGGATACGCTGTCGCGGATCCCGACAACCCGCAGCCGATGTCGCTCATCGCGAGCCTGTTCGGCTTCGCGACGGTCGGCGTGAACATGCGTGGCTCGGGCTGCTCCGGGGGCACGTTCGACCTCTTCGACCTGCCGACCACCGCCGACGGCTACGACATCGTCGAGACGGTCGCCGCGCAGCCCTGGGTCCAGGGCGGCAAGGTCGGCATGATCGGCATCTCGTTCTCGGGCATCAGCCAGCTCTTCGTCGGCGGCGCGCAGCCGCCGCATCTCGCGGCGCTCACGCCCCTCTCCGTCATCGCCGACATCTACCGTGCGCCCGGCTATCCGGGCGGCATCTTCAACAACGGCTTCGCGGCGTCGTGGCTCCAGGATCGGAAGAGCGACGCCGCGCCGGCACCCGAGGGCGGACAGAGCTGGGCGATCAAGCGCGTCAACGACGGCGACACCACCTGCCTCGCGAACCAGCAGCTCCGCCTCCAGACGCAGGATCCGGTCGCCGTCACCCGCCAGTACCCCTTCTACACGCCCTCCGTGATGGACCAGCGGTCGCCGATCAACTGGGTGCACGACATCAACGTGCCGATGTTCCTCGCGTGCGCGTGGCAGGACGAGCAGGTCGGCGGCGAGTTCGCGTCGATGCTGTACCGAATCCAGAAGGGACCCGACGTCAAGCTCACGGTGCAGAACGGCGTGCACTCGAGCTCGCTCGACCCCGAGGTCCTCTGGCGGTGGCTCGCGTTCATCGATCTGTACGTCGCCCACCGGATCCCTGACCCGACGGTCCTCACGGTGATCGCGCCGGTGGTCTACGACATGATCCTCGGCGACGGGACGCCGACGCCGCCGCTCCCCCCGAATCGCTTCGCCGGGATCACCGACTACGACGCGGCGCTGCAACTCTTCCAGGGGGACCCGTACGTGCGCGTGCTGATGGAGAACGGCGCGGGCTCCCCGATCGCCGGCCTGCCGGCGCCCACCTTCGAGCTCGGCTACAGCCAGTGGCCGCCGCCCGCGATCCGGCCGACCGCGTGGTACCTCGGAGCGAACGGGACGCTCGTCCACGGGCACGCCCACCGCGGCGACGACGGCGTCGACGGCTGGCATCCCGACCCCGACGCGCGCCCCCAGCAGACGATCCCGGGCCAGGGGCAGTCGGAGTCGTGGGAGATCATCCCGCCGTACGACTGGCGGCCGCTCGTCCCCGGGACGGGGGTCGCGTACGCGACGGCGCCGCTCGCGACCGACACGACCATCGTCGGCTTCGGGAGCGTCGACCTCTGGCTCCGCTCGAGCGCGCCCGACACGGACCTCCAGGTGACGCTCACCGAGATCCGCCCCGACGGCCTGGAGACGTACGTGCAGAACGGGTGGCTCCGCGCGAGCCACCGGCACCTCGATCGCCGCCGCTCGACGATCCTCGAGCCGCGTGAGACCCACCTCGAGCGCGACGCCCGGCCGATGCCCGCGGGGGACTTCGTGAAGATCCGGGTCGGCCTCTTCGCCGTCTCCCACGTCTTCCGGCAGGGCTCCCGCATCCGGATCAGCGTCGAGGCGCCCGGAGGCGACCGGACGCGCTGGGCCTTCGACACGCCCTCGACGGACGGCGCCGTGCTCGACGAGGTCGCGTGGGGAGCGGGCCGCCGCTCGCGGATCGTGCTGCCGGTCGTGCCGGGTGTGGCGCCGCCGCCGAGCCTGCCGCCGTGCCCGGGGCTCCGCGGTCAGCCCTGCCGGACGTACGTCGCCGCGGCGAACGGGGGATAGGCCGGTCCGTTCTCCCGGCCGTCGGGATTCGTTCTTGACCGCGCGCGCGATGCCGGGACCGGTACTGGCGCGGCAACGACCGACTCCTGCAACGGGGGAAGGGAGGTCCACCATGGTCACGTTGCGGACTCGGATGTTCGTCCCCGTAGCGGCGGCGATGTTCCTCAACGTCGTCATCGGCGCGGCTCCCGGGCACGCCGCGTGCGACCCGACGACCGACCCCGACAAGACGGACATCGCCAACGCGCGAGCGGCGGTCGCCGCGAACTGCAGCTGCGCCGGAGCGACGAGCCACGGCGCCTACGTGAGCTGCGCGGCGCAGCAAGTGCCAGGCCGACAATGAGACTGTTTGTGCCGGCCCTGGGTTTTGCTTCCATTGCGCCACGGTCTTGAGCTGCACCTGTGTCTCGGAGAACGTGACCTGCGGCGCCGCACCCAACTGTCAGGCCGGCACGTGTCCTACCGGATTAGCTTGCAACAGGGTGATTTCGGGCTGTGGGGGGTGTTCGGCTGTCTGCGGATCCCCATGATCGCCATCACGGCCCCTTCAACTCGGACTGCTCCGCGCTGCGCGCTCCGCTCGCGGTTCGGCGAGGCCTCACCGCTCCAGCCGCACCGCCGAGTCGAGGCGGGCGCCGAGGAAGCGCTGGCCGATGCGGACGAAGCGGTCGGGGACGTCGGTCACGAAGAAGCTCGTCGAGCCCGTCCCGCGCAGGCGTGCGAGGTCGTGCCGCTCGAGGAGTGACGCCACCTCGCGCGCCGTCTCCTCCGCCGAGTCGACGAGCGCGACGGCGTCCCCCATCACCTCCGCGATCACGGGCCTGAGCAGCGGATAGTGCGTACAGCCGAGGACGAGGGCGTCGATGCCGCTCATCCGCAGCGTCGCCATGTACGTCTCGACGACGCTCTTCGGGATCGCCCCGTCGAGCCACCCCTCCTCCGCGAGCGGGACGAGCAGCGGGCAGGGCCGCGTGTAGATCTCCAGCCCGGGTCGGAGCGCGCGGAGCGCCGCCGTGTACGCGCCCGATGCGATCGTTCCCTCCGTGCCGATGACGCCCACGCGGCCGTTCCGGGTCCGCGCCACCGCGGCGCGCGCGCCCGGCTCGATCACGCCGACCACGGGGACCGGGAACCGCGCCGCCACCGCGGCGAGGGCGACCGACGACGCGGTGTTGCACGCGACGACGATCATCTTGACGCCCTTCGCCATCAGGAACTCCCCGTTCTCGATGCTGTAGCGCGTGACCGTCTCGGCGGACTTCGTGCCGTAGGGATGGCGTCCCGTGTCGCCGAGGTAGACGAGGTGCTCCCGCGGCAGCGTCTCGAGCAGCGAGTGCAGGACGGTGAGTCCGCCCACGCCGGAGTCGAAGATGCCGATCGCGTCGTCGCGGTCCGCCATGGTGCTGGGCGATATATCCTCCGGGGCGCGGCGACGCTCAAGCGCCGTGCTGTCGGGGGCGGCGACGCCCCGCCGCCGCCCTGACCGTGCGGCCACGAGGGCTCGGCCGACGCTCCACGCCGGTTCTCGCGGTGCGCCGTGGCACACCGCTTGCGCGCTTTCGCGCTCGGAGATGTTCGCCCCGAGGCGCCTCGGTCCGCTCGTTGCAGCGGCCGTCCTGCTCGCGCTCGCGAGCGTTCCCGCTCCGGCCGGTGCGCAACCGGTGAACGACGCGTGCCTGGCGGCGCCCGCCGTGACGTCCCTGCCCTACGTCGACGTCGAGCAGATCGGCGCGGCCACCCTCGAGCCCGGCGAGACGCAGCCCGCGTGCACGACCGAGCTCGCGCACTCGGTCTGGTACTCGATGACGCCGCCCATCGACGCCCTCTACTCGTTCTCCACCTGCGGCAGCGACTTCGACACCGTGATCCAGCTCTACGACGGCCAGAGCTGCACCGTCCTCACGCAGGACGCCGGGCTCTGCGGCGACGACTGGGACCTCTGCGGTCCGGGATCGACGCAGTCGACCGTCCTCGCCCGCCGGCACGGCACGCCGCTCGAGCTGGTGCACGCGCAGGTCGGCAGCAAGGGGCCCGCCGCCGGAACGCTCCGGTTCGCGATGCAGATCGTTCCGAAGGCGACGAACGACGGGTGCGACGCGGCGCGGGTGATCAACCACCCGGTCTTTCGCGAGGTGCAGGACATCGCCGACGTCGGAAGCGACGCGGCCGATCGCTCGACGCTCACGGACTGCGGCGTCGTCGGCACGGTCCGACTCGGCGATTCGCCGCACTCGGTCTGGTACCGCTACACGCCGCCGGTCGCCGGGCCGGTCGTGATCGACCCGACCGGGACGAACACGGGGATCGCCGTCGCGGTCTTCGAGGACGGGCCGGAGGGCTGCGCCCACCTGGGCGCACGGGTCGGATGCCAGGCGAACCGCCCGGTGCTCTTCACCGCCGCCGCGGGGCAGGCGTATCTCATCTACGTCGCGACCCCGACGCTCGTGCCGCCCGACACGCTCGTCTTCCGCCTGACGGGCGCGAACCGCGCGCCCGTCGCGCGCGCGGTCGGGCCGACCCTCGCCGCGCCGGGCGCACCGGTCGCGCTCACCGCGGTCGGGTCGACGGACCCCGACGGCGACCCGCTCACGTACGCGTGGCGGCAGACGAGCGGGCCGTCCGTCGCGCTGAGCGACCCGGCCGCCCTCGTGACGATCTTCACCGCCCCGCAGGTCACCGCCGACACCCCGCTCGGCTTCCAGCTCACGGCGACCGACGGCGCGGCGGTGGCGACCGCGGTCATCGTCGTCACCGTGAGTGAGACCGCCGCCGACCCGGACCACGACGGCGTCCCCGTGCCACGCGACCGCTGCCCGAACACGCCGCCCGGCGAGGTGGTCGACGAGAACGGCTGCTCGTGCAGCGACGCGGGCCACGTCGCCTGCCCCGCTGGCAGCGATCCGTGCGCGGCCGGGCGCTGCGACCCCGCGACCGCGGCCTGCGTCCCGGATCCCGCGCCGTCGGGCACGCCGTGTCCCGACGACGGCGACCTCTGCACGATGGACGCCTGCAACGGCGCCGGGGCGTGCACGCACCCGCCCGTCCAGTGCGAGCGCGCGTGCCGAGCCGACGGCTGCGATCCGGCGACGGGCCAGTGCCTCGGCGCTCCCCTGCCCGCCGGGACGCGCTGCGCCGACGACGCCGATCCATGTACCGACGACGTGTGCGATGACAGCGGCTCCTGCACGCATCCGCCGGCCGGCTCCTTCACCGGGGTCGCGTGCCGGGTCGAGGTGCTCGCCGCCGGGGTCGCCGATCATCCGACCGTTCCCGCGCGGCCGGCCGCGCGGCTCGCGCGCTTCATCGACGAGACCCGGGCCGGGATCGTCACGGCGGAGGCCTCGGCGATCGTCGGCGACGGGCGCCGCGCCCGGCACCGGCTCGCCCACGCGGGCCGGGCGCTCACGCGGTTCACGCGCCTCGTCCTCCGGCTGGAGGTGCACCGCAGGCTGTCGTCGTTCGACGCGGGGCCGCTGCTCGACGCCGCGCAGAAGGCGGCGCTCGACCTCGCCGAGCTCAGGGCGACGCTCGGCGGTCCGGGCCGGCGACCCAGGCAGTGACGGCCCGCCAGAGCGCCACGCGCCCCTCACCGCTCCGCGCGGAGAAGCCCAGCACGGGGACGTCGGCCCCGACGCGCCGTGCGACCCCCTCGAGCGCGGCGCGGGCCGCCGCGCTTCCCAGCTTGTCGATCTTGGTCGCGACGACCGTCGCCGGCACCGCGAGCGCCCCGAGGTACGCGAACAGCTGCTCCTCCTCCGGCTCGACGCCGCGACGCGCGTCGACGACGACGAGCACCCCGCGGAGCGTCGGGCGCTCC
>CAZLYE010000159.1:0-4038 GCA_964562865.1 uncultured Binatia bacterium (SeqCode)
GGAATAACCGCCACGCTCAGGCGGGTCGGCCCGCCGGCGCGCAGGTACGACCAGTACGCCGTGGCGGCCGCGACCGTTCCGACCACGGCGCCGCCGCCGCAGGCGAGGATCGCGTCGCGCTGGAGTCGGGGCCGAGGGGGAGGCGGACACGGGGCACGTCACCGGCAGGAAGCCAGGCCGGACGTCGCGGAGTGGGCCGGGTGGGGGAACTGGATAGCGCACCGCGCATGGTTCGACCTACCTATCCAGCGCGCCTGTAGGCCCGGGCGCGGCGGGCGTCAAGGATAAATCTGCCGATCGGTCGCTATTTGACCGCGAGCGGGTTCAGCGGCGATCCAACGCCGCCGGTCACCCGGAGCGCCGGGGCGCTGAAGAGGAAGTCCCAGACGCCGTCGCGGGCGCAGTCGGCCGCGAGCTCGTCGAGGTCGAACATCTCGCCGAGCGTGAGGCCCATGTCGCGGATGCAGAGCGCGTGCAGGGGGAGCGGGACGCTCGGGTCCTCGTAGGGGATCACCTCGACGGCGCTCGTGTCGCTCGCGACGGCCGCCACCTCGCGGGCGTGGAGCCACTCGACGCAGGCGACGCCGAGCCCGGGCATCTGCCGCATGTAGCCGGGGCGGTCGCCGTCCCGCGTGAAGACCGCGAGGTGGCCCGTCCGGACGAGGAGCACGTCGCCGGTCCCGACCCGCACCTGCTGCGCGCGCTCGGCGGCCTCGAGGTCCGCGGGGGTGATCGCCAGCCCGGGTGCCAGCCGCTCGACGCCCCGGGCGCGCGCGACGTCGAGGAGCACGCCGCGGCTCACGATCCCCGCACCGATCTTGTCGATGCCGTCGCGCGCCGCGCCGGCGGCGGTGACCGTCGCCGACGGGAAGCCGTTGTACAGCCGGCCGCCGTAGAACACGTGCGCGAGGCTGTCCCACTGCGTCGCGCACTGGAGCGGCATCGTGACGAAGTCGTCGGCGTAGCGCGGTCCCTCGGGGTCGGCCCCGAGGCGCCCGTCGATCGCGCTCATCAGGTGGATGGGGTTCACGCGGCCGCCCTGGCCGATCTGCGGGCCGTCGGCCCCGAAGCGCAGGCCCAGGCTGAAGACCGCCCCGCGCCGCACGCACGCTGCCGCGCGGCGGACCACGTCGGGCGTGACGAAGTTGAGCGTCCCGCGCTCGTCCTCGGGGCCCCAGCGGCCCCAGTTCGAGACCTTCTCCCCGATCGCGCGGAGACGGTCGCCGCCGCTCATCGCCGCGGCAGCTCGGCCTCGGCGGTGGCCGTCGCGGTCACCTCATCGCGGTGATTGGTGCACTGGACCTCGCAGCGGACGTATCCCTTGCCGTCGCGCTCGAGCTTGTCCGTCACGCGGCCGCGCAGCCAGCTCACGTCGCCCATGTAGTTGAAGCGGTGGTAGCGGGCCTCGAGCCGGGTGAGGAGCCCGCCGTCGCCGATCCAGTCGGTGACGCACTGGCAGAGCCAGGCGCAGCGCTCGGGGCCGAGGTCGTAGGCGCCCGGGAGTCCGAGGAGCCGTTGCGTGAACGCGTTGTCCCAGTGCACGCGCTGCGGGGGCTCGGGCACGCCCTGCTCGTTCGGGATCATGAGGGCCGGGTGCTTGTCGTAGAGGCGGGCGGCGACGATGTTCCCGACCAGGTAGATGCCGAAGAACGACTCGAAGGCGATCTCCGCCGTCGGCGTGAGCGGGCCCTTCAGGAGCGGCCCGAACGTGTCGTCCACGCGCACGTCGTCCCACCAGCGCTCCGTCGCGCGCGTCTGCCGGCGGTACTCCTCCTGGAAGCGCACGATGTCCTCGGGCTTCCACTGCGCGAGGGTGATCTCGCCGTACTTCTTCTTCTCGCGCGTCTTCGTGCGCTCGATGCGGATCCAGGTGTCGTTGCGGAGGCCGACGCGGTGGCCGTCCTCGTCGTGGTAGACCGCCTCGTAGGTCTGGTAGAGCGCGCGCCCGCCGCCGAAGTTGCTCTCCTTCTCGACCACGGACTTGAGGTAGCAATCCGCGCGGAGCCGGTCCCCGAGCTCGACGGCCCGCTCCCACTCGTAGAGCGAACCCGTCCAGATGGAGTGCACGCCCGGGAGCCCCTCGGGCAGCCCGCTGTGGCCGACGGCGCGGAGCGTGTCCATGCTCTGCACGATGATCGGCGGCGCGATCAGCGTCCCCCAGCGCGTCTTCCGTGCGTGGTCCTCGTCCAGGTAGAGCGGGCTCAGATCGCCGATCGCGAGCGCGAGGTGGTAGATCGCGTCGCGCGTGACCTCGGTGCGCCAGGGCCGTCGCCCGGGGAACCCCTTCCCGATGCGCGCGCGCAGCCGCGCGACGCCCTCGTCCGTGATCCTGCCGTGCTCGGTGTCCGACATCGCTGACCTCCGTTCTCAACGCTTCCGGGTGACGCGGCGCGGCCGCGGTCCGAGGAGGCGGATGACGGCCTGCTCGAGGAACCGGCGCTGCACGCCGAGCGCGCGCTCGGAAAAGGGATCGTCCGGCCAGCCGCCGAGCCGCCGGAGCGCGGTCGCGTTCGTGAAGTACGCGAAGATCATCCCGAAGAGCGCGACCGCCAGATGTGGGATCTCCGCGTCGCTCCACCCGGCATCGCGCGCGGCGCTGCGGATGACGGCGATTCCCTCGCGGTAGAGCGAGCTCACCCAGCCGCCCATCAGCGCCTGCACGCTCGCCGAGTCCTCGAGCAGCGCGCGCTGGAGCAGACGCCCGAGGTGCGGGTGGCGCGCGAGGTGGGCCGTCAGCGTCTCGAGCGTCGCGTGCACGCGCTCGGGACGGAGGCCGCCCTGCCACGCGACGGCGACCGTCTCGACGATGGGACCGAGGCCCCGGCCGAGGACGGCGTCGTAGAGCGCCTGCTTGCCGGCGAAGTGGTTGTAGAGGCTCGACGCCGTGATCCCCATCTCCGCGGCCAGATCGCGGACGGCGATGCCGTCCACGCCGCGGTCCGCGAACAGGCGCTCCGCGGTGTCGAGGATCACCTCGCGCGTGGGCGCGGCGGCACGGGTCGGCGTGCCGCCCGATCGGGTCCTTCGCTTCGCGGCCGCCGTCGCCACCACCGTGGTGTAACGAACGAACGTTCGTAGGGTCAAGGGTCAGCCCTTGTGCCCCGTCCACCGGGGTGGGCGCTTCTCGACGAACGCCGCGAATCCCTCCCGCACCTCCTCGGAGGCGAGCGACTCGGTGAACATCGGGAAGTCGATCGCCGGGAGGTGCCGGTTCAGGTCGCGCTTGAGGGCCGTGCGCGCGCGTGGCCCGGTGCGGCGGACCTGCTCGATCGTCTCGGCGACCGCGGCCTCGAGCCCGTCGTGTGGCACGACGCGGGAGACGAGGCCGATCGCCGCAGCCTCGCGCGCCGGGATCTCCTGCGCCGTGAAGAGGAGCGTCTTCGCCCGGGCGATGCCGACCCGGCTCGCGAGGCGGGCACCGAGGAAGCAGTCGGCGACGCCGCGGAGGAGCTCCGGCGCGCGGAACGTCGCGCGCTCGGACGCGACGGTGAGGTCGCTCATGAGCGTCATGTTGAGCCCGCCGCCCTGGCACATCCCGTTGATCCCCATCATGACGATCTTCGGGCAGCGCTCGAACTGGACGAACGGCAGGAGATCGATGCCGTCGGTCTTGCGATCGAGGCCCGGGCCTCCCTCGTGGCGGCCGCCCATCTCGCCGCCGACGCAGAACCACTCGCCGGTTGCCGTGACGAGGAGCACGTCGACGGCCTGGTCGCGCTCGGCCAGCACGGCGGCCTTCTTCAGGCCGTGGTACATCTCGATCGTGAGCGCGTTCCGCCGCTCGGGACGATCGATCACGACGCGGAGCACGCCGTCCGTCGCGGCGGCGTGGAGGTGGCGGGATCCGAGATCGACGCGCGTGGGAGCCATGCGTCCGTCTCTACCACCGCCCCGCCCGCACGTGCCACGACCGGGACGGCGGTCCGGCTAGCGCCGCGCGAACGCCGAGCGCAGCGCGGCGGCGGCCTCGTCCGTCGCCTCCCGCGCGCGGGCGAGGATCTGCCCCATCGCGAAGAAGCCGTGGAAGACGCCCGGATA
>CAZLYE010000160.1:0-2939 GCA_964562865.1 uncultured Binatia bacterium (SeqCode)
CGCGAGCGCGACCGGCACGACGTACTTCGCGTCCCCGATGAGCTTGTCGAGCCCCTCGCCCAGCCAGCCGCCGACGTAGCCGCCGTTCCAGCCGAAGTAGAGGACGGCGCCGAGATAGAGGCCGAGCGCGATCGCGCCGAGGCCCCAGAGCTCCGGGTGGCCGCCGCGGGCGCCGCGCTTCGTCCGCGTCTTCTTGACGCGGCTCGGGAGCTTCGGACGCAGCTTCTTCTTCCGCTTGCGCGGCATGCGCTTGGTTTTCGCCCGCGGCCGGGCCTATCCTCCGTCGATGGCCCCCGAGACCCGTTACGCCCGCAACGGTGACGTCAGCATCGCCTACCAGGTCTTCGGGGACGGCCCGTTCGACATGGTGCTGCTGCTCCCCTGGGGCAGCCACGTGGAACTCGCGTGGGAGGTGCCGACGATGCGCGCGATGTTCGAGCGGTTCGCCTCCTTCGCGCGCGTGATCAACTTCGACAAGCGCGGCGTCGGGCTGTCGGACAAGTCCGCTGGGTTCTCGTCGCCGGAGACCCGGATGGACGACATCCGTGCAGTGATGGACGCCGTCGGGTCCGAGCGGGCCGCCATCTTCAGCTGGTCGGAGGGCGTCAAGCTGGCGCTCCTCTTCGCTGCGAGCCACCCGGAGCGCGCCTGGGCGCTCGTCGCCTACGGCGGCACGCCGGGAAGACGCCTGTCGGACGAGGAGAACCTGCGGCGGATGGCCGAGGAGCGCGCGCAGCGAGAGCGCGACTCCGAGGGCGCAGCGTTGGAGGAGGCGCGAGGCGGCCTCTCGCCGGCTGCGACCGAAGAGGAGATCGCCGCCTTCGCGCGGATGTTTCGCTACGCCCTCAGCCCCGGCGACGAGTTCACCTACGGCCGCATGAGCCTGGAGGTGAATGTCAGTCACGTCCTCTCCTCGATCGCCGTCCCGACGCTCGTGCTCCAGAACGACGGCGACACCTGGATCCCGCCGGAGCGCGGCCGCGAGCTCGCCGACGCGATCCCGACGTCCACCTACGTGGAGCTCCGGCAGGGAGGCCACGTCCCGGCCGTCAGCGAGCTGGCGCCGTTCGTCGACGCGGTGGAGAGCTTCGTGCGCGACGCATGGGAGTCGGCTGCGACGCGCGAGGCGGACCGCGTGCTCGCGACCGTGCTCTTCACCGACATCGTGGGCTCGACGGAGAAGATGTCGGAGCTCGGCGATGCAGGCTGGCGCGAGCTCCTCGAGCGGCACCACGCGATCGTGCGGAGCCAGCTGACGCGCGGTCGCGGCCGGGAGGTCGACACGGCCGGCGACGGCTTCTTCGCCTCCTTCGACGGGCCCGCGCGAGCCATCCGCTGCGCCAAGGCGATCGTCGACGGCGTGCGCGAGCTCGGCATCGACGTCCGCTCCGGACTGCACACCGGGGAGTGCGAGCTCGTCGATGGAAAGGTGGCCGGAATCGCCGTGCACACGGGCGCCCGGGTCGCCTCCCATGCCGGCGCCGGGGAGGTGCTCGTCTCGAGCACGGTCAAGGATCTCGTGGCCGGCTCGGGGCTCGAGTTCGAGGACCGCGGCGTCCACGAGCTCAAGGGGATCCCCGGCGAGTGGCGGCTCTACGCCGCCGTCTGACGATGCCACCCGAGACGCACTATGCCCGGAGCGGCGATGTGAGCATCGCCTACCAGGTGGCAGGCGAGGGGCCGCTCGACGTCGTCTTCGTGCCGGGTTACGTGTCGCACGTGGAGCTCGGCTGGGATGTGCCCCTCCACGGCGACCTTCGCCGCCGGCTGGCGTCCTTCGCTCGGTTGATCATCTTCGACAAGCGCGGCACCGGTATGTCCGATCCGGTCGACGGCGTCCCATCGCTGGAGACGCGCATGGACGATGTTCGTGCCGTCATGGATGCAGCCACCTCGCGACGGGCGGTGATCCTCGGCCGCGAGGAAGGCGTACCGCTGAGCCTCCTGTTCGGCGCGACGTACCCGGAGCGAACGTCTGCCCTCGTGCTCTGGGGTGGGTACGCGCGAGCAATGTGGGCCCCCGACTATCCGTGTGGACGAACCGAGGAGGCCTATCAGCACCACCTCGAGGTCGACTTGAAGGTCTTCGGGCCGCGCGAACAGGCCGTGGAGTCGTTCGAGCAGGAGTTCGGAGAGGGGCCGGCTCAGCTCGTCGACTACTTCCGGCGCTGCACGACCCCGGCGATGATGACGGCGCTCAGCCGCATGAACGCCGAGATCGACGTGCGAGCCGTGCTCCCCACGATCGGCGTGCCGACGCTCGTCGTGCACGGTCAGGACGACCCACTCATTCCGGTCGAGTGCTCGCGGTACATGGCGGAGCGGATCCCCGGTGCCCTTCTCGTCGAGCTTCCGGGCGTGCGGCACCTCCCAACCGTCGCGGACATCGAGCGCGTCTGCTCCGAGATCGAGCGCTTCCTGGAGTCGATTCCGGACGCCACCGACGAAGAGGAGGCGGAGCCCGAGAGCGTCCTGGCGACCGTACTCTTCACCGATGTCGTCGGCTCGACGGCCAAGGCGGCGGAGCTCGGGGACCGCGACTGGGGACGACTCCTCACCGAGCACCACGCCAGGGTTCGCGGTGAGCTCGCTCGCTACCGCGGGACCGAGGTGGACACGGCCGGTGACGGATTCTTCGCCAGCTTCGACGGACCGGCGCGAGCGATCCGGTGCGCCTGCGCGGTCCGTTCCGCGCTGTCCGAGCTCGGCCTCGAGATCCGGGCCGGGCTCCACACCGGCGAATGCGAGGTCGTCGACGGAAAGATGACCGGTATTGCAGTCCACACGGGGGCTCGCGTCGCGGCACACGCCGGCCCGGGCGAGGTGCTCGTCTCGAGCACCGTCAAGGACCTGGTCGCGGGCTCGGGGCTCGAGTTCGTCGACCGCGGCCTCCACGAGCTCAAGGGCGTCCCCGGCGAGTGGCGGCTCTACGCCGCCGT
>CAZLYE010000161.1:0-5724 GCA_964562865.1 uncultured Binatia bacterium (SeqCode)
GGCGGGCAGACGCCGCTCCGGCTGGCGGTCCCGCTCGAGCGGGCGGGCGTGCCGATCATCGGGACGTCGCCGGACTCGATCGACCGCGCCGAGGACCGCGAGCGCTTCGAGGAGGTGCTCGCGAAGCTCGATCTCAAGCGCCCGCCGAACGGCGTCGCGCGCTCCGCGGACGAGGCGGTCCGCGTGGCCGAGGCGATCGGCTACCCGATCCTCGTCCGTCCCTCCTACGTGCTCGGCGGGCGGGCGATGGAGATCGTCTACGACCGGGAGAGCCTCGCGCGGTACATGCGCGTCGCCGTCCGGGTGTCGCCCGCGCATCCCGTCCTCATCGACCAGTTTCTCGAGGACGCCATCGAGGTGGACGTCGACGCCGTGAGCGACGGCCGCCAGGTGGTGATCGGCGGCATCATGGAGCACATCGAGCGCGCGGGCGTGCACTCGGGTGACAGCGCGTGCTCGCTCCCGCCGTACTCGCTCGACGCCGAGGTCCAGGCCGAGATCCGCCGGCAGACCGTCGCGCTCGCGCGCGAGCTCGGCGTGTCCGGCCTCATGAACGTGCAGTTCGCCGTCAAGTCGCGCGTGGTCTACGTGCTGGAGGTGAACCCGCGCGCGAGCCGCACCGTGCCGTTCGTCGGCAAGGCGATCGGCGTCCCGCTCGCGAAGATCGCCGCGCGCTGCATGGTCGGGCGCTCGCTCGCCGACCAGGGCTTCACCGCCGAGATCGTCCCGGTGCACGTGAACGTCAAGGAGGCCGTCTTCCCGTTCATCAAGTTCCCCGGCGTCGACACCGTGCTCGGGCCCGAGATGAAGTCGACCGGCGAGGTGATGGGGATCGACGGCAGCTTCGGTGCCGCCTTCGCGAAGGCACAGATCGCCGCGTCGACGCTCCTGCCTCCCGCGGGCCGCGCCTTCATCTCGGTGCCGGAGACGGAGTGGGACGCGGTCGTCGCGGTCGCGCGCCGGCTCGCCGGCTCCGGCTTCAGCCTCCTCGCGACGCGCGGCACCGCGGCGCACCTCCGGACCGCCGGGCTCATTGTCGAGACGGTGAAGAAGGTCTCCGAGGGCGGGCCGCACATCGTGGACGCGGTCCGGCGGGGCGACGTGGCGCTCGTCATCAACACGCCAGCCGGTGCGGACTCCCAGCGCGACGCGTTCCACATCCGCCGGAGCGCGCTCGAGTGCCGCGTGCCGTACTTCACGACGCTCGCGGCCGCCGCGGCGGCCGCGGAGGGGATCGAGCTCATGGCGCGTGGCCCGTTCACCGTGCGTCCCCTGCAGGACCACTACCGCCGGACATGACGGACGAGTCGGCGCCGCTCGCCGACCTCCTGCGTGCGCTCGCGCCGCCGCTCGAGTACCTCGCGGCCGAGGACTTCCGCCGTCTCGAGCGGACACGGCTCCCGCTGCCGGCGCTCGCCGACCGGGTGGCACGCGCGCGCGCGGCGGGGCAGGGCGACGTGCCGCTCGCCGAGCTCGACGCGATCCTGACGGACCTCGGCCGCCGGCCGCCCGGCGAGCACGCGGCGCTCCTCCGCCGGGCGCACGCGCTCCTTCCCGCGCTGCGCGAGGCGGCCTCCGTGCCCCCGCCGTGGCGCGACTACCGTCCCGCGGCGGGGCCCGTCGAGCCGGCGCTGGCCGCGCTCGGGCAGCCGCTCGAGGCCGTCCGCGCGGTCGGCCCGAAGCGCGCGGCCGACCTCGCCCGCTTCGGGCTCACGACCGTCGAGGACCTCCTCTACCACCTGCCGTTCCGCTACGAGGACCGGCGCGCGCTCCAGACGCTCGGCGCGCTCCGGGTGGGGGAGAAGGCGACGGCGGTGGGGACCGTCGCGCGCGTCCAGGAGGGCCGGATGGGGCGGCGCGGCCGCCGCGTGCTCGAGGTGGTCCTCCGCGACGACGACGCGCTCCTCCTCCTCGTGTGGTTCCACCAGATCCAGTGGTTCCGGCGCCGGTTCACCGAGGGGCAACGCGTCGTCGTGCACGGCACGGTTGAGCCGCCCCACGGGAGCGGACCGCGGCGGATCATCCATCCCGAGGTCGAGGTGCTCGCCGCCGACGAGACGGTCGCCCCGCGCGTCGTGCCGGTCTACGAGAAGCCGACGGAGATGCACGCGGGGGCCATGCGCCGTATCGCGCAGGCCGCGGTCGCGGACTTCGCGGACCGCGTGCCGAGCGCGCTGCCGCCCGCGGTGGCCGCGCGCCAGCGCGTGATCGACCTCGGGCGCGCGCTCCGGCACGTGCATGCGCCGCCGCCCGAGGCCGACCTCGTGGGCCTCGCGACGGCGCGCTCCCTCGCGCACCACTCGCTCATCTTCGACGAGCTCTTCTTCCTCCAGCTCGGGCTGGCGCTCCGCCGGAGCGCCGCGGGACGGGAGCCGGGCGCGGCCTTTCCTGCCTCGACGCGCCTCGTGCCCGCGCTCCGCATGCGGCTCCCCTTCCGGCCGACCGGCGCGCAGGAGCGCGCCTTCGCGGAGATCGCGGCGGACCTGGCTGCGCCGCATCCCATGCGCCGGCTCCTCCAGGGCGATGTCGGGAGCGGCAAGACGCTCGTCGCGCTGCTCGCTGCGCTGGTCGTCGTCGAGGCGGGAGCGCAGGTGGCGCTCATGGCACCGACGGAGCTCCTCGCCGAGCAGCACCTCGAGACGGTGCGGCCGCTCGCCGGGCCGCTCGGGGTGGAGGTCGTGCTCCTGACGGGCGCGGTCAAGGGGAAGGCACGGCGCGTGGCGCTCGCCGGCCTCGCCGAGGGCCGGATCCCGCTCGCCGTCGGCACGCACGCGCTCATCCAGGAGGGCGTCGAGTTCGCGCGTCTCGGTCTCGCCGTGGTCGACGAGCAGCACCGCTTCGGCGTGCTGCAGCGCGCGGCGCTCCAGCGTCGCGGGGCCGAGCGCGACGCGATCGACGTGCTCGTGATGAGCGCGACGCCGATCCCCCGGACGCTCGCGCTGACGCTCTACGGCGACCTCGCCGTCTCGACGCTCGACGAGCTCCCGCCCGGGCGGACGCCCATCCGCACCGAGGTCTTTCGCGAGTCACGCCGCGAGCGCGTCTACGAGCGCGTGCGGCGCGAGGTCGCGGCCGGTCACCAGGCGTACATCGTCTACCCACTGGTCGAGGAGTCGGAGAAGACGGCGCTCCGCGCCGCCACGACGATGGTTCACGAGCTCGCCGCGGGCCCGCTCGCCGGTCTCCGGCTGGCGCTGGTCCACGGCCGCATGAAGGCGGACGAGAAGGACGCCGTCATGCGGCGCTTCAAGGCGGGCGAGCACGACGCCCTCGTCTCGACGACGGTCATCGAGGTGGGGATCGACGTGCCGAACGCGACCGCGATCGTCGTCGAGCACGCCGAGCGGTTCGGCCTGGCACAGCTCCACCAGCTCCGCGGCCGGGTGGGCCGGGGCCGTGCCCCCGCGCACTGCTTCCTCGTCGCGCCGGACTGGACCGGCCACGAGGCGTGGCAGCGGCTCCGCACCCTCGAGGAGTCGACCGACGGCTTCCGGATCGCGGAGGCGGACCTCGCCCTCCGCGGGCCCGGCGATTTTCTCGGCACGCGCCAGGCCGGGCTCCCCGACTTCCGCGTCGCCAACCTCCTGCGCGACACGGCGCTCCTCCGCGCCGCCCGGGACGAGGCGCTCGCGTGGCTCGCGACCGACCCGGAGCTCACGCGCCCCGAGTCCGCCGCGCTCCGCACGGTGCTCGCCCATCGCTGGCGGGGACGGCTCGGGCTCGCGCGGGTTGGGTAGAGCCGGCGCATCTGGTAGACGTGCCGACCCATGGCGAAGCGCGTGGCCGTGGGCGCGGCGATCCTCGCGGGCGTCGTCGGCGTGGCGCTCTACGTGCAGCGGCTGCACTCGGAGCTCGCGAAGCTGCGGAGCGGCCCGTCCGAGGAGACGCGAGCCGCGGCGCCTCCGGCCGCCGAGCCTCCGCGAACCCTGAGCGAAGAGCAGCGTCAGGCGATGCTCGAGGTGCTCCGGACCGAGGCCGGGGCGACGCGCAAGGTGTGGTTCCAGGTCGAGCAGGGCCGCCCCGAGCCGGTCGCGTACCAGAAGGCGCTCGAGCGGGTGTTCCGCGAGGCGGGCTGGGAGGTGCAGACGTCGGGCGTGTTCGGGATGACGCTCAAGCCGGGCGTCTACCTCCTCGTCGGGGAGGAGGACTGGCCCTCGTACGCCTCGACGGCGTACGAGGCGTTGCAGAAGGCCGGAATCGACGTGAAGGCCGCGAGCGGCTACCGCTCGTACTACGAGCAGCAGAGGGCGGAGAAGCCGGGCTGGGCGGGCCCCAAGCTGAACCCCGACCAGACCTACGTCGTGCTGATCGGATCCAACCCGACGTCCTGAGCGATGCGGCTCGAGAGGATCCCGTGGCCTGAGCGCGAGACGCCGGTCGGGGAGACGCTCCGAGCCCGGCTCGCGGAGGAGGGCTTCGACTCGTTCGAATGGCGTGACGGGCCCGGCGCCGCGTACTCCCCGCACGCGCACGACCACGACGAGAGCCTCTGGGTGATCGAGGGCGAGATCGTGTTCGGCGTGGACGGACGCGACTACCGTCTCGGCCCGGGCGACCGGCTGATGCTGCCGGCGGGCACCATCCACACGGCGCGCGCCGGCGACGCCGGTGCCCGCTACCTGATCGGCGAGCGGCGCTGAGCGACGTCACTCACGGCGCCGCCCGGCGCCGTCCGCGCGGCGAGCTTCGTCGGGCTCCTACAGGTTGAAGGGGCGCTTCATGATGCGGGCGTGACGGGCGAGGCCGAGGCGCTTGTGGATGCCGAGGAGGCGCTCGGTGGTCCGCAGGAGCGAGTAGTGGTTGTAGAGCTTGGCCGACGTCGTCCCGTCCGGCGTCGACGGGCTCACGACGATCGTCGGGATGTGGCAGGACTCGTCGGTCGTGTTGTTGGCGCAGTCCTCGCCGAAGTTGAGGCCGGCAGTCTCACCCTCGTCGAAGGTGATGAACACGACGGTGTTCCCCGCCTGATACGCGGCGCTGTTCACGATCTTCGGCAGCTCGGTCGCGAGCCACGCGTCGCCGTTGTGGATCGCCCCGGGGTCCGGGCCGTCGTGCATGTCGTTCACCGTGTTCGGCACGATCATCGAGAAGGCGGGCAGCGTGTCGTTGTCGAGGTCCGACTGGAGCGCGGTGTAGGGGACGTCGAACGTCGCGCAGTCCGTGAGGCTCGTCAGGTAGGCCGGCGGGTTGTGGCGCACGGCGTAGCCGACCAGCCCGGTCGGCTGGCAGTTGGTCGTCATCGACTCCATGTAGACCTTCCACGACGCGACCTGCTGGAAGATGCTCGGCGCGGCCGTGCTGCACGTGGTGCTCGGGTTGCAGTCGAACTGGAACTGGGACTGCTCCAGGGTGGCGAGCGGCAGGCCGGTCACCGCCCCGATGTAGTTCGCGAGGCTCACGTGCGTGATGTTGTGGAAGTTGGTCGCGAGCCCGCAGGAGGTCGCGACGGAGTTGATGAAGGGTGCGTCGGCCGACCCGATGATCTGATCGAAGCTGTGGTTCTCCATCCAGATCCACACCACGTGGGCCCACCGCCGGGGATGCCGGGGCTGCGTGCCGCAGAACGCACCGATCGCGGACTGGGCCCGGACCGGAGCGGGCCCGGCGAGCGCGAGCGCCGACAGCACGACGAGGGCCGCGAGGAGCTTCTTCATGGGGCGGAAGGCTCTCCCACCTCCGACGGCCCTGTCAAGCAAATGTCGCACGTCACGCCGGCTCCTGCTG
>CAZLYE010000162.1:0-7192 GCA_964562865.1 uncultured Binatia bacterium (SeqCode)
CGAAGGAGATGTTCGCGGGACCGAACGTGCTGGAGGTGCACGAGGTGCTCACCAGCACGGACCTGGACGTCGGCGGCACCTGACGGACTCTCAAAAGCTGACGCAGGGTCCGCTGCCGCGTCCGTGCGATCGCCGGTGAGGCCCGTTCCACCCTCGGCGGGGTCCGTCGCTACCGTTCTCGTTGGCGGACGTGTCCAGCACGTCGACCCAGGACTCGATGCACGCGTCCCTTGAGGATGCGGTGCCGGCCGTGTACCGTGCCGCGCCTTGCCCGGTACGCACACTTCCGTCGTCCTAGCCGTGGCCATGGGGCTCGGAGTGGGTCTGTTGGCAACGCCGGCGGCGTCGAGGAAACCCAAGCCGCAGCCCTGCCCGGACGCGACGTACGTGGTTCAGGGCGAGGAGCTGATCGTCTCGGAGCGGGATGACCCGCCCGCCGATACCATCGTCGTCCAGGGGCGCGAGGTCGGGATCGAGGACTGCCCGCTGCGCCGAGGTCGGGTCAGGGTGACGCCGAAGGGCACACGAATGACGAGACGCTGGGGGATATGCGGCAGCCTGCATCGTGTGCGCCTGAGCGTGTCCATCGCTCCCGACTGCCGCATGGTCACCGGAGAAATCGGGGTGAAGGGGCAGAAGCCGCGCGCCTTTCGGGCTCTGCTGGCCTTGGGCGAGCCCACGAGCACCACAACGGTTCCCCTCAGCTCTTCGACGACGAGCATTCGCGCGACCACGAGCACCTCCTCGACGACGTCCGCCACCGCCGGCCCGACCACCACGACCTCGACGACGGCGACCACCACGACGAGGAGGTCGACGACCACACGGCCGACGACGACCACGACGACCGTCACGGGCTCGACGACGACCTGTCCCACCTTCGCGTGCACCGAGACGTTGGGCTTCTCGCAGACCGGCATGTGGTTCCTGCCGCCCCCCGACGGGGGTGGAGAATTCTTGCCGATCGTCGAGCCGGGCCCCGGCGTGCACTGGGAGCTGCGCGCGTGCTCGGGCGCCGGCGTCGTCTGGGTGGATCCAAACGACGCGTGTTGGACGAGCGCCTTCTGGGGCGCGCCCTGCGACACCAATGCCGAGAACCCGGACCGCGTGCTGCTCACCATCAGCATTCCGTCGGGACTCCCGAGCGTGGCGACGTGGGTCACTGACCTCCAGACCGAGATAACGAACATCATCAATCGCTACAGCAACGTCCGTCAGATCGTCCTCCAGCCGGTGGTTGGCGGTCCCGGCAACAGCGTCTGCCCGTTCGACGGCAACGCGTCGGACCCGGTGCATGCAAGCGAGATTCACCCCACGATCGACACGGCGATCGCCCAGATCGTCGCCGCGGACACGACGGGGATCGTGGTCGCCGGCATCTCGCCGGAGGTGCGGACCTGCGCCGACTACGCGGACGATAGCGGCCATCTCTGCTACCCGGGGGTCGACGCGTGTGGGGCGCTCGACGCCCGCGGGCCCATCGGGACGACGATCGGGCAGTTCTATGCCGCGTTTTGCGCCCGGTAGCACGACCACCACCACGCGTGACGGCAACGAGTGCTAAGGCACGGGTCGCCGGCGTTCTCGCTGACACTCGCGCCCGTTTGACGAGCGCCGGCACCGGAAGTACGCCTCGCCTCGTGGTCGAGCCCGCAGAGCCCTCCCGCACCGCGCCGGAGCCGAGACGGACGCTCCCCTACCCGCTCGTCTGCACCCTGCTCGGCCTCGCGCTCGGCTGGCTGCCGATGCTGGTGCACGGGCCGCACCCCTACAAGTTCACGGTCTGGCATCTGAACGGCGCGATCGCCGTGTGGGCGTTCTACAGCGCGCGGCTGCTGATCGGATTCCACGTCGGTGTGACGCGCTGGCCCGCGCGCTGGTGGCTCCGGGGCCCGCTGTACGGGTTCCTCACGATGTTGCCCGTGACGTTCGTCGCGCTCGCGAATCCGCTGTGCGGCTGGACGTGAATGGGCGCGAATTTGAGCTCCGGTACGGTGCTCGGGATGCTGATCGCGGCGCTCGCGTTCCGGCTCACCGGCAAGAGCCACCTCTGAGCAGAGCTTTGGCTTGACCGTCCGCGAAGGGCGAGCGTAAGGAACCGAAGGGCCCCGCCGGCGCAGCGATGGACAGTCGCATCCCGGAAACCGACAGCGAGCGCCGGCAGGCGACCGTGCTGTTCGCCGACATCGCGGGCTTCACGGCGATGTCCGAGCGGATGGACCCCGAGGAGTTGACGGCGGTCGTCAACCGCTGCTTCGCGATGCTCGAGGACATCGTCCGCCAGCACGGCGGCCACGTCGACAAGTACATCGGCGACTGCGTCATGGCGCTCTTCGGTCTCCCGAAGGCGCTCGAGCACGCGCCGCGGCAGGCCGTGAACGCTGCGATCGAGATGCGGCGGCGCCTCTACGCGATGAACGACGAGCAGCACCTGCCCGTGCCGCTCGCGATCCACGTCGGCATCAACTCCGGGCTGGTCGTCGCTGGGCACGTCGGCGGGGCGCTCAAGCGCGACTACACCGTGATGGGCGACGTCGTGAACCTCGCCTCGCGTCTGAAAGACGCGGCCCCGAAGGGCAGCGTGTACGTCGGCCCCGAGACCCACCGCTACACCGGCGACGACTTCGAGTACCGGCAGCTCACCGCGCTCCGCGTGAAGGGCAAGGAAGCCCCCATCGTCGCGTACGAGCTACGGTCCTCGACCACGCGCATCCACCGGCCGAGCATAACGCGCGGCGATCGGACGATCTTCTCGGAGCTCGTCGGGCGCAACGACGAGCTCCGACAGCTGCGGGAGGCGGTTGCCGCGGTGACGCGTGGCCACGGCGGAATCGTCAACCTGGTCGGCGAGGCGGGGATGGGAAAGTCGCGCCTCCTCGCCGAGCTGCTCGCCGGCGAGCAGCTCGACGCGGTGACGCGCCTCGAGGGCCGTGCGCTGTCCGTCGGTCAGGGTCTCGCGTTCCATCCGTTCGTCGACCTCCTGCGCCGCTGGGCCGGGATCGCCGAGGACGACGGCGAGCAGCTCGCGCACGGCAAGCTCGAGGCTGCGATCACGCAGGTCGCGCCCGCCGATGCGGCCGAGATGCTGCCGTTCGTCGCGACGCTCATGGGGATGCGCCTCGCCGGCGCCCATGCCGAGCGGATCGCCGGCATCGAGGGCGAGGCGATGGAGAAGCTGATCACCAAGTCGGTTCGCGATCTGCTCCACGCACTCGCGACCGTGCGTCCGGTCGTCCTGGTGCTCGAGGACCTCCACTGGGCCGACCTCTCCTCGATCAAGCTGCTCGAGTTCCTCCTCCGCCTCGCCGTCGAGGCGCCCGTGCTCTTCATCCACGGGCTCCGCCCGGACCATCCCCAGACGTCCCAGCGGGTGCTGAAGCTCGCGCACGAGCGCTACCCGCGCCACGTGTACGACGTCGAGCTCCAGCCGCTCGACGCCGCCGCGTGCGACGTCCTCGTCAACAACCTGCTCGCGACCGACGACCTTCCCTACCCGATCCGCGCCGCGATCGTACGGAAGGCCGAAGGGAACCCCTTCTACATCGAGGAGGTGATCCGGTCGCTCGTCGACCAGGGCGTGCTCGAGGCGCGGCACGGCCGCTTCCGCGTGATCGGGACGCTCGACGCGGTCGTCATCCCGGGCACGGTGCAGGAAGTCATCATGGCGCGCGTCGACCGGCTGCCCGACCGTCCGCGGCGCATCCTGCAGATCGCGTCCGTGGTCGGGCGGCGCTTTCCCTACCCGGTCCTCGCGGAGATCCTCCGCGACGACGCGCAGCTCGAGTGGGCGCTCGGCCATCTCAAGCGGAGCGCGCTCCTCGAGGAATGCCGCGTCGGCGACGACCTCGAGTTCGTCTTCAAGCACGCCCTCATCCAGGAGACGGTGTACGGCTCGCTTCTCCAGAAGATCCGGCGCGAGCTGCACGTCGACGTCGCGCGCGCGATCGAGACGCTCTACGCGAGCCGGCTGCCGGACTTCTACGGGATGCTCGCGTACCACTACAGCCGCGCCGAGGACCTCGCGAAGGCGGAGGAGTACCTCTTCAAGGCGGGCGACGAGGCAGCGCGGTCGGCGGCCCCGAGTGAGGCGCTCAGCTACTTCCGGGAAGCCTCGCGGGTCTACCTGATGATCCACGGCACGGGCGGCGACCCGGCCAAGATGGCACTCCTCGAGCGGAACATCGCCCTCGCGCTCTTCCAGACCGGTAATCTCATCGAGTCGAGCGCACACTTCGACCGCGCGCTCGCCCATCTCGGCGAGCGCGTCCCGACGAGTCGCGCGGAGATCCTTCTCCGCTTCGGCATCGACCTGGCCGGGCTGCTGGCCCACCTCTACCTCCCGCTCCGCGTCCGGCGGCCGCGTGCCCGTCGGAACGACCGCGAGGTCATGCGGGTGCGCTACACGCGCGCACGCGCGCAGATCACGACCGACCCGAAGCGCTACTTCATCGACACGATCGGCAGCCTCCACCGTCTCGGACAGACGGACCCGACGACCATCGACCACGCCTGCGGGATGTACGCCGCGGGCGCTGCCCTGTTCGCGTACTCCGGCATATCGTTCGCCGTCGGGAAGCGCTTCCTCGAGGTCGGTCGCCCGCTCGTGCGCGAGGGGGACGTGAGCGATCTGTTCCTCTACCGCGCGATGCAGTTCGCCTGCGACTATCTCGAGGGCAGCTGGGGAGACGATCGCGCCATCGACGAGGGGCTGGTGGCGGAAGCCCTGCGCCAGGGCCAGGTGTGGGACATCTTCGTCTACCGCGGGCTCGAGGCCGAGCGTCGCGCTCACCGCGGGGTCTTCGCTGGCGCGCGCGAGCAGATCGCGCGGTTGAAGGAGCTGAGCGACGTGTACGGGTTCGTCACCGCCCGGTCGAACGAGTACGCGATGACGGCCGTCCTCCTGACCGAGCAGGGGCGCTTCGAGCCCGCGCTCGAGATGCTCGAGCTGTACTACACGAGCCAGCACGAGGACGTCTTCCACACCTTCGCGCTCGCGAGCCGCGCGAAGGTCGAAACGCTCCGCGGCGACCACGCGGCGGCGACCGCGAGCATGGCGGCCGCCGACACGCTCGTCCGGCGGATCGGACTCCTCAATGCGTACAACATGGGCGTCTACCTCGGGAGCCGTCTCCTCCACGACGTGACGGCGCTCGAACGCGCGGGGAACGGGTCGGGACGACGGGCCCTCGCCCGCCAGGCCCGGCGAAGCGTGCGCCGCGCGGTGCGCATCGCGGCGAAGGTCGCGCGCGAGCGCCCGGAGGTCTACCGGCTCGCGGGCCGTCTGGCGTGGCTGATCGGGAACGAGGAGCGCGCGACCGGGTGGTGGGCGCGGAGCATCGACGCCGCGGAGGCCCTCGGCGCACGGCCGGAGCTCGGCCGCACGTATCGCGAGGCCGGTGTGTCGCTCGCCGTGAGCGCGCGCGTGCGGGAGCTCCGCGGCATGGACGCCGGCTGGTACGTCGACGCCGCGCAGCGGGTCTTCGCCGAGCTCGGGCTAGACCGGGACGCCGAGGAGCTCGACGCCCGCGTCGGCGGGAACACGGCCCCCGTGCCTGCCGCCGGCTGACCCACGAGGGAGCCCGGCCAGCTCGGGCGTCCGGTCCGCGCGCGACATCAGCGACGCATACGGCCCGAGCATCCGCTCGTACTCGCGATGGTACAGCTCGGGGAGCGTCGTCGACCGGCCCTCGTGGAAGCGGCGGAGCTCGCGGTCCGTGCGGAGGAGATCCCGCAGCCGCCGGAAGGCGCGCAGGCGCCGGCGCTTCACGCGCGTCCGGACCACGTGGGCCGTGCGTACGAACGCGCTGGTCGTCGCGCGGAGACGCCGGAGCAGCATGCCGCTGGACGTGAAGTGGGCGAACACGTCGATCAGCCGGTCGTAGTACTCGACGGGATCGTAGTGCCGGAACGTCGTCACCACCCACGGCGAGTAGTAGAAGCTGAACGGCATCATCCGGAGGACGCGCCCCTCCCGGAGGTACCGCTCCTGCAACGGCGTGCCGCCGAACGGATGCGGGATGTTGACGACCGGCCACACGAACGGCGTACGCGTCATGAACTCCTTCGTGAGCGCGATCGGCTCGTCGCCGCGGTCGCCGTCGAGCCCGAACATGAAGTTCGCCTGGAGGTACGGCACGTGCTGGTGCAGGATATCGAAGTGCTCGGCGAGCCGGCGACCTTCGCCGCGCCCGTCGGCCGGCCGAGTCCCGCCTTCCCGGAGTACTCGCCCCACGACTCGATGCCCGGCGCCACGGCGGCGCAGCGCGTGGCACCGAGCCGGGCGACACGGTCAGGGCGGAGGACCGCGAGCGACGTCTCCATGATGTAGGGGTTGCGCGCGGACGGCGGCCGCCGCTCCATCAGGTCGAGGACCTCGTCGAAGCGCACGGCGAAGTTGGGGTCGTGGAAGCCGACCATCGTGTCGGGGAGCTCCGCCGCCACCCAGTCGAGGTCGCGCGCGAGCCCGGCGAGGTCGAGCTGCCGGTACGGCGTCCGCCCGTCGATGCAGAAGTCGCATGCGTACGGGCAGCCGGTGCTCGCGAGGAGCGGGACCGTCGTCGCGAAGAAGGGGCGCCGCCCGCGCGCGAACGCGGCGCGCCGGATCTCCGGCAGCCGCTCCTCGACCGACGGCACGTCGGTGTACGGCCGCGCGCTCGAGACGATCGCGCCCGGGCCGATCCGGCCGGCGACGACGTCGGCGACGAGCGCGCGGTCGCATTCGAGGACCACGACGTCGAAGAAGCGCGCGCAATCGAGAGGAAACGCCTTCGCGTGCGGACCGCCGACGACGGTGAGCGTCCCGTCCCGGCGGTAGAGCTTTGCGAGCGCGTACGCGAAGGCGCTCGCCTGGGAGTACGTGGCGATGAAGACGACGTCGAGGTCATCGGGGAGTCGCGCGCGCGGGTCGCCGATGCCGTAGTACGTCGCGTAGAACGTCTGGTGGCCGGCCTGCCGGCACCACACCGCGATCGCCTGCGGAGTGATCGACGCATACTGCTTGCTCATCACGAGGTTGTAGACGGTCTCGCTCCACGCGAGCGACGGCGTGGTGAGGAGGTCGAGAATGCCGACCCTCATCCGGCGACCTCCTGCGGTGTGCGCACGCAGGCGGTCGCCGTCGCGAGCGCGCAGAGCACCCCGAACAGGTCGCCGACGCGCGAGTACACGGTGCGCGCCGTCACGGGGCGGATCT
>CAZLYE010000163.1:0-2668 GCA_964562865.1 uncultured Binatia bacterium (SeqCode)
GGTCCGCGACCTGGCGGAGGTCGACGCGCTCGCGACCGCGTTCCTCTGGCGCCATCCCGAGGTGGTGACGACGATCCTCCGTCCCGTGAACACGCTCGGCTACTACGTCCACAGCGCGATCGGCCGCTATCTCCGCCAGACCTACGTCCCCACCATCATGGGGTTCAACCCGATGATGCAGTTCATCCACGAGGAGGACGTGGCGGAGGCGGTGGCGCTCGCGCTCCAGACGGGCGCGCACGGCATCTTCAACGTCGCGGGGCCGGGCGCCGTGCCGCTGAAGGTGGCGATCCGCGAGACCGGCGGCAGCGCGATGCCGATCCCGGAGCCGCTCGCCCGCGCCGTCTTCAGCCGGCTCTTCCGGCTCGGCCTCTACCACACGCCGCCGGGCGCGATGGATTTCCTCAAGTTCCCGTGCACCGTCGACGGCAGCGCCTTCGCGAAGGCGACGGGATTCACGCCGCTCGTCACGCTCGAGGACCTCTTCGCGAGCGTGCGTCACTGACCATGGCCGTATCCCTCTCGCGCGCCGTCACGGAGACGCTTCCGCGCACCCTGAACGAGCTGCAGCGGCGCATCGAGGACCGGATGCTCCGCATCCCGACGCGCCTGAACGCCTACGGCTACGACGCGTGGGGCTTCCACCCCGACGTGACGCGGCGGGCGTTTTTCGTGAGCGCGCTCCTCTACTACTACTGGTTCCGCGCCGAGACGGAGGGTATCGACCGGATCCCGCCGGGCCGCGTCCTGCTCATCTCGAACCACGCGGGCCAGGTGGCGCTCGACGCCGCGATGATCGGCTGCGCGACGTTCTTCGAGGCCGAGCCGCCCCGCATCATCCGTGGCATGGGCGAGTACTGGCTCCCGACGGTGCCGTGGGTGAGCGAGCTGATGGTGCGGACCGGCTCGGTCGTCGGGACGCGGAAGAACGCCCTCGACCTCCTCCGCAACGACGAGTGCGTGATCGCGTTCCCCGAGGGCATCCGCGGCATGAACAAGCTCATCTGGGAGCGCTACCAGCTCCAGGAGTTCGGCCACGGGTTCATGCGTCTCGCGCTCGAGACCGACACGCCGATCGTGCCGATCGCCGTCGTCGGCTCCGAGGAGCAGGCGATCGCCATCGCCAACTTCCTGCCCCTCGCCCGCTTCCTCCGCATGCCCGCGTTTCCCGTGACGCTCACGTGGCCGTGGCTCGGCCCGCTCGGCGCCCTGCCGCTCCCCGTCAAGTACCGCATCTACTTCGGCGAGCCGATGCACTTCACGGGGAATCCCTCCGACGAGGACGAGGTCATCGGCGAGAAGGTGGAGCAGGTGAAGGCCCGCATCGCGGCGATGGTCG
Organism: uncultured Binatia bacterium (SeqCode); assembly: GCA_964562865.1. GTDB lineage: Bacteria > Desulfobacterota > Binatia > DP-6 > DP-6 > CAZLYE01. The sequence goes on from CAZLYE010000163.1 coordinate 1,340, forward strand.
CGCACGGGCTCGCGCGGCGGCGGTCGATCTTCTGGTGAGCCGACTCCCGACCCGGGTCCGTCCCGCCGATCCCGAGTTTCGTGCGAACGTCGCCTCGATGGAGGCGCTCGTCGCGCGCCTCCGCGACGCCCGCGCGCGCGCCGCCCGCGGCGGCTCCGAGGAGGCACGCGCCCGACACACCGCCCGCGGGAAGCTCCTCCCGCGCGAGCGCATCGAGCGGCTCCTCGACCCGGGGACGGCGTTCCTCGAGCTCTCCCCGCTCGCCGCGCACGGCTGCTACGGCGACGACGCGCCGGGCGCGGGCATCGTGACGGGCATCGGCCGGATCGCCGGCCGCGAGTGCGTCGTGGTCGCGAACGACGCGACGGTGAAGGGCGGGACGTACTACCCGCTCACCGTGAAGAAGCATCTTCGCGCGCAGGAGATCGCGCTCGAGAACCGGGCGGGCTGCGTCTACCTCGTCGACTCGGGTGGCGCGTTCCTCCCGCTCCAGGCCGACGTCTTCCCCGACCGCGAGCACTTCGGGCGCATCTTCTTCAACCAGGCGCGCATGTCGGCGGCGGGGCTGCCGCAGGTGGCCGTCGTCCTCGGCTCGTGCACGGCGGGCGGCGCGTACGTGCCCGCGATGTGCGACGAGACCGTGATCGTGAAGAACCAGGGCACGATCTTCCTCGGCGGGCCGCCGCTCGTGCGCGCCGCGACCGGCGAGGAGGTCACCGCCGAGGAGCTCGGCGGGGGCGACGTCCACACGCGCGTCTCCGGCGTCGCGGACCACCTCGCGACGGACGACGCCGACGCGCTCCGCATCGCGCGCGAGATCGTCGCCGCCATGCCGGCACCGACGCGCACGCCGCTCGCGCGCGCGACGCCCGAGGATCCCGCCTACGACCCGCGCGAGCTCTACGGCATCGTCGCCCGCGACCCGCGGAAGCTGACGGACGTCCGGGAGGTCATCGCGCGCCTCGTCGACGGCAGCCGCTTCCACGAGTTCAAGGCGCTCTACGGCCCGACGCTCGTCACGGGCTTCGCACACCTGCACGGCTACCCGGTCGGCATCCTCGCGAACCAGGGCGTCCTCTTCTCCGAGTCCGCGCTCAAGGCGACCCACTTCATCGAGCTCGCCTGCGCGCGCGGCCTTCCCCTGCTCTTCCTCCAGAACATCACCGGCTTCATCGTCGGGAAGCGCTACGAGCACGGCGGCATCGCCAAGGACGGCGCCAAGATGGTAAACGCGGTCGCCAATGCGGCCGTCCCGAAGCTCACGGTGCTCGTCGGTGCCTCGCACGGCGCGGGCAACTACGGCATGTGCGGGCGGGCGTACTCGCCGCG
>CAZLYE010000164.1:0-6382 GCA_964562865.1 uncultured Binatia bacterium (SeqCode)
CGGCTTGATCGTTCCCACGAGGTCGGCGACGACGCGCTTGTTCCCCGTCTGGTTCGGCTGCTGCGGTCCGCCGACGAGGTTCAGCGCCAGCGTGACCTGGTCGTTCAGCGTGTAGGTCGCGTTGCCCATGCCGCTCCAGCCGTTGTGGCTGGTCCAGGTCTGATCCCACCCGAAGATCGGTCCGCCGGTCACGGACAGCTTGTCCGTGATCGGATAGGTGGCGAGGAGACCCGTGTTCGTGAACGGGATCGCCAGGCTGAAGAGGAACGAGCGCGAGTAGTTGAAGTTCGCCCAGGGCTCGATCACCTCGGCGCCCAGGAGGGTCACGAACTTCCCGCCCTTGAACGAGAGGCCCTTCAGCGCGGCGGGCCCGTCATCGGGCATCGCCCACGTGAGATACGCCTCCTGGGCGTCGAAGTCGTTGGTCTCGAACGTGTCGCCGTGATCCACGGAGCCGTCGCCGTTCCAGTCTGACTTGATGTCGCGCGCCCCCTTGCCCGCGGCGAGCTTCAGCCCGAAGCCCGGGACGAACCACCCGTCGCTCGGACGCGCCGCGGAGAGCTGCGCGAACACGGGGACGCCGTCGTTGTGGTGCTCCATCGAATGGAGCGCGATCAGACTGCCGGACCGAGGATCGTTGAAGTTCCACGTGTAGGCCTGGGTGTAGCCCAGCCCGAGGTGAATCTTCGTGGCGTCCTCGATCGACTTCTGCGTGCCGGTGATGGCGGTGTCCTCGAAATCCCGCAGCGGGTCGAGGAAGGAATCCCACTGGCCGCGCGTTGGATCCGGCGGCGGCGACGCCGCGTCGTCCGCGCGCACCAGTGAGCCGGTCGCGAGCATCGATGCCAGGGTCGCCGCCAGATACACGATTGGGACACGAATCCGCATGAGAGCCCTCCCTCCCTCGTTGACCACGTTTCGGCGCGGTGAACGCAAACCATGTGCCAGGACTCTCTTGCTGAAAAGCTACGCGAATGCCAGCGGCGACTGGGTATCTGCCCGATCGGCGACTGGGTATCTGCCCAATTCACCGGCAGGTGCGCGCTCAAAAGTTCGGCGAGTCTAGGCAGGCCGCCGCGGGATCAGGACGCGACGCCGCAGCGAGAGCACGCGCTCGCCGCGCTGGTTCAGCGCGCGCGTCTCGACGTACACGACGCCGCGGTCGCTCTTCGTCGTCGACGGCGTGACCTCGAGGATCTCCGACTCCGCGTAGAGCGTGTCGCCGTGGAAAGTCGGGCCGAGATGCAAGACTTTCTCGTACTCGAGATTCGCGAGCGCGTTCTCGCTGATGTCGCGCACGCTCATGCCGACGGCGAGCGAGAAGACGAGCGTGCCGTTCACCAGGCAGCGCCCGTGCTGGCTCCGACTCGCGAAGTGCTCGTCCAGATGGAGAGGATTGGTGTTCATGGTGAGGAGCGTGAACCAGGTGTCGTCGAAGTCGCGGATCGTCCGCCCCGGCCAGTGCTTGATCACCTCGCCCACGCGGAAGTCCTCGAGATAGCGGCCCATGTGGTCGGCTTATCGGGATTCGTGCATCGGGCGTCAAGCTGGCGGGCGCCGCCCGTCGTCTGGTATACGCGCACGATGCCGCGCAAGGGAGCTCCGCGCCGCCGCCGTCGAAGCACCGCCCGTCCAGTCAGCGCAGCGGCCGCCCGTGCCGTCGAGCGCGTCCTCGCCTCGCCCGACGCATTCGCGCTCCTCGTGCGCCGCCTCGAGGCGGCCGGATGGCACGTCGAGCGCGAGCCGGGAGGCGAGACCGGCATCGCGCGCCCCGAGCGCGGGGAGCGCGGCGCGCCGCAGTCGCCGGCCCGCGAGCGCTAGACGTCGCCCGTCGAAAGATCCTCGTTGACACCGCCGGGACGCTCGCGCTAGATCGGCCGCGACCTCAGACGGGTTAGGGAAGGGGGTGCAAAGCCCCCGCTGCCCCGCAGCTGTGAGGGGAGACGAACCCGGTCACGACCACTGCCTCGCCGGTCCGGCGAGGTGGGAAGGGACCGGGCGAGGACGATCCCCGAGCCAGAAAACCTGCCCGGCTGACGCCAGCAGAAGACCTTCCGCGGGGAAGGAGCTGGGTGGGTCGACGACCGGACCGTCCGGCGTCGTTCCCGTCTCGCCCCGTCCGCGCGGCGGGGAGGAGGCTCGAGGACGACGTACCGACCCGCACCGCCGCTGCTGCTCCTCGCGCTCGCGGCCGCCGCCGCGCGCGCACGGGCGGACGAGCTCGGGGAGGTCGTCGTCACCGCCCCGCAGGTGCGCGAGGAGTCGGCCCCTCGCGATCCGACCGCGTTCGCCACCGTGCTCGACACGCGCGCGGCGCCGACCCGCGTCGAGACCCTCGCGGAGGTGCTCTCCGAGTCCGTCGGCGTGCAGGTGCGCCGCTTCGGGGGCCTCGGCGACTTCAGCACGGTCTCGATCCGCGGCTCGTCGGCCGGGCAGGTGCAGGTCTACCTCGACGGCGTCCCGCTCGCCCGCGCCCAGAACGAGGTCGTGAACCTCGCCGACCTGCCGCTCGACGCCGTCGACCACGTCGAGGTCTACCGCGGGACCACGCCGCTCGGCTTCGCGCAGTCGGGCTCCGCCGGCATCGTGAACGTGGTGACGCGCCGGCCCGGCGACGTGCCCGTGACCGGCGCGAGCGCGTCGTACGGCTCGTTCGAGACGCGCAAGGTCGACCTCGTGCGGAGCGCGAGCGTCGGCTCGTGGGACTACCTCGCCTTCGCGCACTACCTCGGCAGCGCGAGCGACTTCATCTTCCTGAACGACCAGGGCACGACCGCGAATCCCGCGGACGACCGGAACGAGCGGCGCCAGAACGACGCCTTCGACCTGGGCGACCTGACGGCGCGCGTCGGCTGGCACGGCGACGGGCCGCTCGTGGCGACGCTCACGACCGACACGTTCGCGAAGGACGAGGGCGTCCCCGGCGTGGGGAGCGTCCAGGCCCGGGACGCGAGCCTGCAGACGGTCCGTCAGCTCGCGCACCTGGACCTCGGCCTCCGCCCGTCCGGCTCCGTGCCGATCGAGGCGACGGCGGGCGGCTGGGTCGTCTGGCAGCGCCAGGCGTTCGACGACCGGCGGGGAGAGGTGGCGCTCGTGCCGGTCGACACCGACGATCGCTCGCTCTCGACCGGCGTCCAGACGCTTCTCCGCGGCGCGATCGGCGCGCACAACGCGCCTGGCCTCTTCCTCGCCGCCGGCCACGAGGAGTTCAGCGAGCACGACCGCCTCCATCCCGGCGCCGACGCGCCGGACCGCACGCGGCTCCGCGGGACGATCGCCGCGGAGGACGAGGTGCTGGCGCTCGCCGAGCGGCTGTCGGTCGTGCCGGGGCTCCGGTGGGAGGTCTATCGCGACGACTTTCCGGGCGCGCCGGGCGTGCCGGCGCCACTCGACACGCGAGGGGTCCAGGTGCGCGACTTCCTGTCGCCGCGGATCGGCTTCCGCGCCACGCCGCACCCGGCGCTCACGCTGCTCGCGAACATCGGCCGCTACGCGCGGGAGCCGAACCTGACGGAGCTGTTCGGCACGCAGGGCGTCATCGTGGGGAACCCGCGGCTCCGGCCGGAGATCGCCTTCAACCGCGACGTGGGGTTCCGCGCGACGTGCCCGCCGCTCGGGCCGCTCTCGGAGGCGGGCCTCGAGTACGCCTGGTTCGACGACCAGATCGACGACCTGATCGTGCTCGTGCAGAACTCGCAGCGCATCGTCCGCCCCGAGAACGTGACCTCGGCGTCCATCCGCGGGGACGAGGTGAGCGTCCACGGCGAGCTCTGGCGCCGTCTCGGGCTCACGGCCAACTACACGCACCAGCGCGCACGCGACACGGGCGACGTGACGTTTCTGCGCGGGAAGCAGCTCCCGGGACGGCCCGCCGACGAGGCGTTCGGGCGCGTGGAATTCGGGTGGTCGCCGTCGCGCCCGCTGCCGTTCGCCCCGCGCCTCTGGCCCGGACGCCTCTTCTACGAGACGAACTTCATCGCGAACGACTTCCTCGACCGCGCCAACGTGCGCGAGGTCGGAAGCCGGTTCCTGCACGACGTCGGCCTCGAGCTCGCGCTGCCGCTCCCGGGCGTCCACGTCACGTTCGAGGCGAAGAACGTGGGGGACGACCGGACGCGCGACGCGCTCGGGTTTCCGCTGCCCGGGCGCGCGTTCTTCGTGACGGTGTCGTACGGGCTGGGGAGACGGGATGGCGATGCGCGCTGAGACGCCGGTGGACGGGTCCGGGGGCGCGGGGGACCCCCGTTCGCCTTCGGTTCGCGCGCGCTGCGACGGCGCGTGGGTCACCCGGCTTTCGTCCGCGCGCTCACAGGCGGCGCCCGGGGGTCCCCCGCGCCCCCGGACCCGTGCGTGGCGCTTCGGTGCGCTCGCGATCGTCGTCCTCGCCGCACGCACTGCTCTTGCGGCGCCGGACTGCCTCGTCCAGTGGCGCGTCGCGGGGGCGGGGGCGTGTCGCGACGGGGATCCCGGGTGTGATGCGGACGGGGTGACCGACGGGACGTGCACGTTCGGGGTCACGCTCTGCGTGAACGTGGGGGCGTGCGCGGGGGGGGCGATGCCGGCGGTCGGCGTGCGCGGGGCGGCGGGGCGGCCGATCGCCCTGGCGCTCCAGCAGCTCGGCGCGCGGGCCGCGGCCGCGGATCTCTGCACGGCCGAGGTGCCGCTCCGGGTGCACCTCGGGCGCCGCTCGCGGCGGACGCTCGTGCTCCGCGCGACCGCGCGCGACGCGACGTCCCGCACCCGGGAGCGCCGGAGCCTGCGGCTCATGTGCACGGGCTCCTCGAGGGCGGTCGTCGTCACGACCGACTTCGAGACCGGGCTCCTCGCGACGGTCGGCGTCAACCCGCCGCACGGCGTCTCGCATCCCGACTCGCCGATCCACTCCGACGCGGTGGTGCGCATCGCGGACGGCCACGTGTTCATCGTCAACCGGTTCCTCGGCGACAACATCCAGGTCCTCGACCCCAGGCACGGGCTCGCGACCGTGCTCCAGTGCTCGACGGGGCCCGGGTCGAATCCGCACGACATCGCGCTCGTCGGGCCGCACAAGGCGTACGTCACGCGCTACGACGAGCCGCAGCTCTGGATCGTCGACCCAGGTGCCAAGTCGTGCGCGCGCTTCCGGCGCGGCGCGATCGACCTCTCGCCGTGGGGCGACGCCGACGGCCTCCCGGAGATGGACCAGATGGCGCTCGTCGGCGACCGCCTCTTCGTGACGCTCCAGCGACTGGACCGCACGCGGCGCTTCGCGCCGGCGGGCCGGAGCCGCGTCGTGGTGATCGACACGAACACCGAAGCCGTCGTCGCCGCGATCGATCTGACCGGCGCCGACGCCTTCGGTGATGCGAGCGGGATCGTGCGCGAGCCCGGCACCGGGAAGCTCGTCGTCTCGGAGGCGGGCAACATCCTCCGCGTCGGTGATGGCGGGCTCGAGCGCATCGATCCGGACACGCTCACCGCCGAGGGGTTCTTCGTGACGGAGAGCGACCTCGGCGGGAACATCGCCGACTTCGTGCTCGTGTCGCCGACCAAGGGGTACGCGATCGTGCTCGACGACCAGCTCCGGAACGTGCTCCTCGCGTTCGACCCGACCGAGCGCGTCGTCACGCGCCGGCTCCTCGAGCGCATGCAGTACCTGCCGGCCATCGCGCTCGCGCCCGACGGCACCCTCTGGCTCGCCGACGACGGCCTGCCCGCGCCCGGCATCCGGATCTTCGACTCGCTCACCGACCGGCAGCTCACGTCGAGCGCGATCGACGTCGGGCTGCCGCCCTTCTCGATGGGGTTCCTGCCATGACGACACGCGCGCTCGTCCTCGTCCTCCTCGCGCTCGCCGGCCGGGCGGGCGCCGACCCGTTCGCCGACGCGGTCGTGACGTACACGGTCGGGGCGGGCGGCGGCTTCAACGAGGACCGACTCCCGGGGGTCGTGCTCGGGCCCCCGCGCGGGGGCGGCGCGTTCCAGGGGTCGACCGACACGTTCTCGCTCGGCCTCGGCGGCTCGATCGTGCTCGCGTTCACCGACAACGTCGTGGTCGACGGCCCCGGCGCGGACCTGACCGTCTTCGAGAACCCGTTCCTGGTGCACGGCGCGACCACGCTGGCGCCGTACGCGGAGCCCGGGACCGTGTCCGTCAGCGCCGACGGCGTCCACTGGTTCACCTTCCCGTGTGCGGTCGACGCGCCGCCGTACTACCCGGGCTGCGCGGGCGTCTATCCGGTCTTCGCCAACGCCGACGATCCCACCGCGCCGTCGCCGCTCGTGCCGAGCACGACGCCGATCGCGGACCTGGTCGGCGTCCCGTACGCGACCTTCGTCCCGCCCGCGGGATCGGGCGGCGACTCCTTTGACCTCGCCGCGGTCGGTCTCCATGCCGTGCGCT
>CAZLYE010000165.1:0-7673 GCA_964562865.1 uncultured Binatia bacterium (SeqCode)
TCCTGCGCGCGCTCCGGCTGAACGCGGACCGGGGGGCGTCGTTCGTCGGGACGTTCGAGCTCGGCAAGGGCTACGGGCTCGACGCGCAGGGCGCCCGCCGGGAGCCGCGCGGCGTGGCCGTCCTCCTCTGGGGTGCGTGGCCGCCCGAGGGCGCGGAGCGTGCGGGACGCCCGGTCGAGTTCGTCGACCTGAAGGGCGTCTGCGAGAACCTCTTCGCGGGCCTCGGGCTCGACGGCGACGCGGTCCGCTGGCGGCCGGTGGGCGAGATCGGCTTCCTCCATCCCGGGAAGGGGGCGCTGGCGGAGGTCGCCGGCAGCCCGCTCGGCGTCGCGGGAGCGCTCCACCCGGAGCTGGCGCAATCCAGCGATCTTCCAGGGGAAGTGTGGGTCGCCGAGCTTGACTTCACGGAAGTCGACCACTATGTTCCGCGCCGCTTCGCGCCGAGGCCGCTGCCGAGGTTCCCCGCCGTGACGCGTGACCTCGCCGTGGTCGTGGACGAGGCGTTCCGGGCCGGCGACATCATCGAGGAGATCCGGGCATTGGGAAACCCGCAGATCGAGACGGTCCGCTTGTTCGACTGCTATCGCGGCACCCCGATCGCGACGGGGAAGAAGAGCCTCGCCTACAGCATCGCCTATCGGGCCTCCGACCGGACGCTCACCGACGACGAGGTGAACGGCCTCCACGCCGCGGTGCTCGAGCGGCTGGCGCGCCGCTTCGCGCTCGAGTTCCGCACCTGAGGGTCGTCTCCCGATGACGATGACGAAGGCCGATATCGTGGAACGCATCTACGAGAAGGTCGGCTTCTCCAAGAAAGAGGCGACGGAGGTGGTGGAGTCGATCTTCGAGCTGGTGAAGAAACGGCTCGAGCAGGGCGAGAAGGTGAAGATCTCCGGGTTCGGCAACTTCGTCGTGAACGAGAAGCGCCCGCGGAAGGGCCGGAACCCGCAGACCGGCGAGGAGATCGTCATCTCCGGGCGCCGCGTGCTCACCTTCAAGGCGAGCCAGGTGCTGAAGAAGACGATGAACGGCGGTCCCGCCTCCGGGACCGGGGACGCGGCGTGAGCAACGACCCGACCGAGGCGGTGGAGCTCCCCGACAAGCTCTACTTCAAGATCGGAGAGGTCGCGCGCCTGGTCGGCGTGAAGCCCTACGTGCTGCGCTACTGGGAGACGGAGTTCAGCATCCTGCGCCCCGGAAAGACGCGCTCGCGACACCGCCTCTACCGGCGAAAGGACGTCGAGACCCTCCTCGAGATCCGCCGGCTCCTCTACGCCGAGCGCTACACCATCGAGGGCGCCAAGCGCCGCCTCCGCGAGCACGCCCGCCCGCTCACCGACCCCCCGAGCACGACACTGGCCCGCGTCCGCGACGAGCTGATCGAGCTCCACCGAATGCTCGACCGCGACCCGGCGCCCGCGCTGACGATCGGCGAGAAGTAGCGCTCGCGACGAACCGGCGTCGCGTACGGGCGGCGCGGGCCGGGGGACCCCCGAGCGGCGCCTATGAGGCGCCCGCACGAGGCGGTCGTTCCGTCAGGCGGCGTGGAGCGGCGCCTAATGGAAGCCGAGGGGGGGTCCCCCGGCCCGCGCCGGCCGTCCACCGGCGCAACGCGTGGCGAGGGCTCACGCGCCGATCGTCAGCGCAGCCCGCCGGTCCGCTTCGTGCGCAGGTGGAGCCGGTAGACCTTCTTCGCGGTCGGCGTCGGCCCCTGCACGTCGCACTCGGCGAGCCGCTTCGCCTTCCAGTCGAGGAGGGCGGCGCGCAGCGCCGACGGATCGATGCCGAGGGTCTCGCACACGTTGTTGAAGGAGAACGGCCACTCGTAGTCCACCGCGCGGATCCACGTCTCCGCCTGCTGCGAGAGGAGGCGGGGATTCGAGCGCGGGTTCCGCAGGTGCTCCTGGAAGCACCGGATGCCGTCCTCGAGCACGGCGAGCATGAGCGCCTTCTCGCCCGACGCCTGGCTGTCGCGGCGCGCGCCCTCGAAGAACTGTTCGGGCAGGACGATGTCCGGCGCGAACAGGTCGGCCAGGCTCTCGGGCGTCCGGTCGTTGCGCGCCGGCTCCGCCGCGGCCTCGCGCTGCGTCAGCTCGATTGCCGCCGTATCGCCCGGTGAGTTCGCCATGCCATCACCCTCCGCCGGAGCACGACGATGCAACCGGTGCGCCAGCGCGATGGCCGCCCGTTCCTGCCGAATTCTTTGCGGCTCGGGGGGTCGCCAGGCCGGCGCCGGGGCGGTCAAAATGACACTCGCGAACGAAGCGTCAAAAAGCTGGCAAGCTACCCCAGGCGGCCACCGTGTCACGCGGTTGACGTGCGCCTTGACTCCCCGCCGGACGGCTCCTAAGAAGAGCCCGCGCCGCGCAAGGATGCGCGGCGCGAGCACGGCGCCGGGGCGTGGCGCAGCCAGGTAGCGCACTCGCTTGGGGTGCGAGTGGTCGGCCGTTCGAATCGGCTCGCCCCGACTCTGCGGTGGCTTCGTGAGCGGCGGCGCGTCGGCGCCGCCGCACCCCGCCGCCGTTGCTTGCAGGGGCGTCCCCTTGGTGGCACCCTGCCGCCCAGCCGCAATGGATCGCGCGCCGCTCATCCTCGTGTCGAACGATGACGGCATCCACTCCGAGGGGATCGCGACGCTGGCGGCCGCGCTGCGGGACGTCGGCGAAGTGATGATCGTGGCGCCGGACCGCGAGCGGAGCGCGGTCAGCCATTCGCTCACGCTCCACCGCCCGCTCCGGGTCGAGGAACTCGGCCCCGGCCGCTACGCGATCGACGGCACGCCGACCGACTGCGTGAACCTCGCGGTGAACGGCATCCTGCCGCGGCGCCCGACGCTCGTCGTCTCCGGGATCAACAAGGGCGCCAACCTGGGCGACGACGTCACGTACTCCGGAACCGTGTCCGCCGCGATGGAGGGGACGCTCCTCGGCATCCCGTCGCTCGCCATCTCGCTCCTCGGACGCGAGGCCTTCCGGTTCGACGTCGCCGCCTCCTTCGCCCGCCGGCTCGCCGCCTGGGTGGTCGAGCGCGGGCTCCCGGCCGACACGCTCCTCAACGTCAACGTGCCCGCGCCCGCCAACGGCGCACCGGTCGGCGGCTTCGTGCTCACACGGATGGGCCGGCGACGGTACGGGGACGCGATCGTCGAGAAGGTCGACCCGCGGGGCAAGAAGTACTACTGGATCGGCGGCGAGGAGCTCGAGTTCGAGGACGCCGAGGGGACCGACTTCCACGCCGTCAGCCAGGGCCTGATCTCGGTCACGCCGATCCACCTCGATCTCACGAACTACAAGTCCTTCGACGCGCTGCAGGCGCTCAGGCTCTCATGGCCGTAGACTACCAGGCGGCGCGGGATCGGATGATCGCCGAGCAGCTCGCGGCCCGGGGGCTCCAGGACGCGGCCGTGCTGGAGGCGATCCGCCGCGTGCCGCGGCATCTGTTCCTCGAGCCGGCGCTCTGGGAACGCGCCTACGACGACACGCCGCTCCCGATCGGCGACCGACAGACGATCTCGCAGCCGTACATGGTGGCACTCATGACGGAGGCGCTCGAGCTGCGCGCCGGCGAGCGCGTGCTCGAGGTGGGGACCGGCTCCGGCTATCAGGCGGCCGTCCTCTGCGAGCTGGGCGCCCGTGTCGTCTCGCTCGAGCGCCTCCCGGCGCTCGCGGAGCGGGCCCGCGAGATACTCGCGCGCCTAGGGTACGAGGACCGGGTGCGGGTTGCGGTGGCGGACGGGACGCTCGGCTGGCCCGCCGGCGCGCCGTGGGACGCGATCCTCGTGACCGCCGGCGCGCCGCAGATTCCTCGTCCGCTGATCGAGCAGCTCGGGACGGACGGCCGCCTCGTCCTCCCGATGGGCGACGACGAGCTGCAGACCCTGGTCCGCATCCGACGGCGAGCGTCCGGCCTCGCCGAGGAGTATCTGGGCGAGTGCCGGTTCGTGAAGCTGCTCGGCAGCTACGGGTGGGAGGAGACGTAGGCCAACGTGCGGGGGAGGGGATGGGTGGTGGTGGTGGCGCTGGTCTGCGCGCTCGCATGCGGGCCCGCCGGCCTCAGGCACCGCGTCGAGCGCGGCGAGAACCTCTACCGGATCGGCAAGGCGTACGGCGTCGCCCCCCAGACGCTCGCGCGCCTGAACGCCATCAAGGATCCGAGTCGGATCGAGGTGGGGCAGGTGATCGTGATCCCGCACGCGCGGCGCGTCCTGCCCGTCGGGGTGATCACGCCCGAACGCGCGCGCGACGATCGGCCGGCGGCGCACGAGCTGCCGCGCGGGCCGTCGCCGTTCGTCTGGCCGGTCGAGGGCGGCGTCCTGAGCTCCCCCTTCGGGCTGCGCGGTGAGACGCATCACGACGGCATCGACATCAGCTCGCCAGAGGGAACGCCCGTCCGGGCGGCGCGCGGGGGCCGCGTGCTCTACAGCGACCAGCTGCGCGGCTACGGCAACCTGCTGATCGTCGGCCACGACGACAACTACGCGACCGTGTACGCCCACATCCAGGAGACCCGGATCCGGGCGGGCACCGAGGTCCGGCAGGGCGAGGTGATCGGGCAGGTCGGTCGGACCGGAAAGACGTCCGGCCCGAACCTCCACTTCGAGATCCGCAAGGACAACGTCGCGCGCAACCCGCTCTTCTACCTCCCGGCGGTCCCGGCCGTCCGAGCGGCGGACCGGCGCGAGGATGTGGTACAGAGGGCGCATGACTGACCTCCGGAGCCGCATCCGCGACATCCCGGACTTCCCGAAGCCCGGCATCGTGTTCAAGGACATCACGCCGCTCCTCGCGGACGGCGCGGCCTTCCGGGACATGGTCGACCGCTTCGTCACCCGCTACAAGGGTCGCGCCGACATGGTGCTCGGCATCGAGTCGCGCGGCTTCATCATCGGCGCCGCCGTCGCGTACGGGCTCGGGACCGGCATCGCGATCGTCCGCAAGCCCGGGAAGCTGCCGTACCAGACGCACTCCGCGCGCTACGACCTCGAGTACGGGAGCGATGCCCTCGAGATCCACCACGACGCCGTCGCCGATCATCACCGGGTGCTGATCATCGACGACCTGCTCGCGACCGGCGGCACCGCCTCCGCCGCCGTCGAGCTCGTGCGGCGCTGCGGCGGTACCGTGGTCGCCTGCGCGTTCGTCATCGAGCTGCGCTTCCTGAACGGACGCCGGCGGCTCGCCGACTGCGAGGTGTTCTCGCTCCTCGACTACGACCGTCCCTGAGGGATGTCGTCGTCGCATGCCACCGCGTGAGCACGCCCGCGAGATCGGGGCCCTTCGCACCGCTCTGGCGGTCACCGCCGTCCTCTGCCTCGCCGAGCTGATCGGCGGGTGGCTCACCAACAGCCTCGCGCTGGTGAGCGACGCCGCGCACATGTTCACCGACGTCTCCGCGCTCGGGCTCTCGCTGTTCGCGCTGTGGATCGGCGGCCGCCCGGCCAGCGAGAAGAAGACCTTCGGGTACTACCGCGCCGAGATCCTCGCCGCGCTGGTGAACGGGATGACGCTCTGGGTGGTGGTCGTGTTCATCCTCGCCGAGGCGTGGCGCCGGTTCCACGACCCGCCGGCGGTCGCCGGCGGCGGCATGCTCGCGCTGGCGACGGTGGGGCTCCTCGTGAACCTGTTCGTCGCGTCGCGACTCCGCGAGCACCGCCATCGGAGCCTCAACCTCCGCGGCGCCTACGTGCACGTCATCTCGGACCTGCTCGGGTCGGTGGGTGCGGTCGCAGCGGGCGCGACGATCGTCCTCACGGGCTGGACCGGCGCCGACACCGTGGCGAGTGCGCTCATCGCGGGGCTCATCCTCGTCGGCTCGTGGGCGCTCGTGAGCGAGGCGGTCGACGTCCTGATGGAGGCCGTCCCCGCGCACATCGACGTCGAGGAGCTCCGTCGCTCGCTCGAGCGCGTCCCCGGCACCGACGAGGTGCACGACCTGCACGTGTGGACCCTCACGACCGGACGGTACGCGCTGTCGGCCCACGCGGTCCTGGCGGCCGACCACCGCGACGCCGACGAGGTCCTCACCGCGATGACGGACGTCTGCGCGGGGTTCGACATCGACCACGTGACGATCCAGATCGAGCGCGAAAGCCGCCGCGCGGCTGAGCCCGCGCACTAGGAATGGAGGTCCCATGACACGTCTCGCCACGCTCGTCCTCGTCGTCCGCGACCTCGAGCGCGCGACGGCGGTCTACGAACAGGGGCTCGGCTTCTCGCGCGTGGAGGAGGCGAGCGACGTGCCGAGCCTCGGCGCGCGGCACGTCTTCCTCCAGGCCGAGAATTGCCTGCTCGAGCTGCTCGAGCCGCACGACCACGACAAGCCGCCCGGCATGTTCCTCCGTGCGCGCGGCGAGGGGGTGTTCGCGATGGAGCTCCGCGTCGAGGACCCGGCGCGCACGCGCCGCGATCTCGCCGACGTCGGCGTCGACGTGCGCGGAGCCGTGCCCGGCGGCGACGAGCGCTGGTGGGTCCGGCCGGGGGACGCGCACGGCGTCCTCGTTCAGGTCGCCGCGGCCGAGGCCACCGAGCCCGCCTGACGCCGATGGTGACGCGCGCCCGCGACGCGGGTCTGCTCGCGCGCGAGATCGAGCACACCGCCGACGTGGGCCTGGAGATCGAGGCACCGACGCTCGCGGGGCTGTTCGAGCGCGCCGGGCTCGCCGTGCTCGGGATCATGGTCGACCTCCGCGCCGTCGAGCCGCGGGAGCGGGTCGCGCTGGCCGTCGCGGCGGAGGATCGCGTCGCGCTGCTCCACGACTGGCTGCAGACCCTCCTCGTCCGCCTCACGACGGACGGCTTCGTGCCCGCCGAGCTGTGCGTCGAGGAGGCGACCGAGCGCTCCGTCCGCGGTTGGGGCGCGGGCGAGCGGCTCGACCCGTCCCGGCACGCGCTCTACTCCGAGATCAAGGGCATCAGCTACCACGAGCTCGCCGTGCGCGAGACGCCGTCGGGCTGGTGGGCCCGAGCCATCGTCGACGTCTGAGCCGGGGCGCCGTGCCGGGAGAACTGGCGCGAAATGGCAAGACGCCGTTCGCGAACCGGCGATAGGCTTCGTCCTCACCATGGCACGGCGAGGTGGTTGGCTGTCTGGAGCGATCGCGCTGCTCGCGGCGGTCCTCTCGTCGCATGCCGCCCTCGCGCAGGAGGACCTCCTCCAGCTGCGTCTCGAGGGATGGGTGGGGCAGCACCCCGCGGGCTGGGCGCCGCGCGGTGAGGTGCAGGTCCGCGCCAAGGAGGCGAACGTCAATCTCCAGGTGAACGAGGTCCGTGTGCTCGCCGGGGATGGATTCGGGCCCGACGTCCTCGCCGGGCTCGTGGCGAAGCGGCCGGGCCTCTACCTGTTCGGGCCTCCCCCGCTCCTCGACCGATTCACCGGGGCCAAGCCCGAAACGTACGTCGCGCTGGTCGGCTACCTGCGGAAGGGGACGAGCAACATGAACGCGAGCGACGTGACCATCCTGCCCGCGCCCAAGAGGCCTTGACTCACGACGCCCTGAGCGCGACGAAGAGCAGAAGCGCGAAGCCCCCGAGCAGCATCACGACGCCGGACACGCGCACCGCGGTCGAGTACGACTGCTGCATCTCGGACATGGACCACCCCTGCAGATGGCGGTCCACGGCCAGGTAGACCGCGCCGAGGAGCGCCAGGAGGACGCCGGAGGTGAGCATGTCGTG
>CAZLYE010000166.1:0-3080 GCA_964562865.1 uncultured Binatia bacterium (SeqCode)
TCCTCCGCGAGATCAACGCCGGCAAGCGGAAGATCGTCCGGCGACTCAACGCCTGAGTCGTAGGCCGAGATGGGCGAGCCGGCGGTCGAGACCCGCGCGAAGCGACGGAAGCGCGCCACCGAGGCCCGCCTCCTCGACGCCGCGCTCGACGTCTTCTGCGCGCACGGCTACGACGCCGCGACCACGGCCGAGATGGCGCGTGCGGCCGACGTCGCCGCCGGGACCTTCTACCTCCACTTCCGCGACAAGCGCGCCGCCTTCGAGCGCATCGCGCGCCACGCGGCGCACGACCTGTTCGAGCGATGGCGCGCCGCGATGCGGCCCGGCATGCGCGCCGCCGACCGCGTGACCCTCGCGCTCCGGCTCGCCGCGGAATTCTGGCGCGCTGATCCCCGCCGCGCCCGCCTGCTCCTCGAGGGCGGGCCCTCCTTCGGCAGCGAGGGCCACCTCCGCTTCGTGGACGAGATCGCCGCGGCCCTGGCCGCCACGGCACCGCGCGGCCGTCGGCCGTTCCCGTCGCGGGCGCTCGCCCTCGTCGTCGCGGGGCTGGGGATCGAGCTCGGCCGCCTGATCGTCGCCGATCCGAGGGCGGACGTCGACGAGCTCCTGCGCCTCGTCCGTCGCTCGTTCGCCCACCTGGATCGTCCGGCCTGAGCGATCGACCTACGGTCGGAGGCCGGCGGCGAGAGCCGCCGAGCGGGCCGACGAATCTACGAATACGCGTCGAACCCCGCCTGCATTCCCTGCGTCGCCACCACCGTCCACTGGAACGCGCGGCGGATGAGTGCCTGCTGCTCCCGTGTGCGGGTGAACGGCTCGAGGGCCGCCTCGGCGTTCCCCCCGTGCTCGTCCTCCGCCTCGATGTGGATGAAGTAGAACTCCATTGCCGCGCGCGGGATCTCGTAGCGCCGGAGAGCCTTCACGATCACCTCGGCGCCGTTCGGACGCCCGGGCACCTGCAGCTCGACGCCGAGGCCGAACGCGCCGAGCCCCTCCTCGAACGACGACCGGCAGAAGTAGCCGAGGACCGACGCCGCACCGATGGTCGACGCGAGCGGCAGGTGGTCCTTCGCCTCGCTCTCGCTGACGCCGAGCGCGGCGAGGAAGTCCAGATAGAGGTCGCGGTGGTCACGCTCGCGGACGAAGCCCATCTCGCCGGCGAGGTTCCGCCCGATCAGCCGCGCGGTCTCGCGCTCGAGGACGGTCGGCGCGTGCGCGAGCCACGCGGTCAACGCGGGGATCGCCGGCTGGATGTAGTGGTACATGTCCTTCGCCCAGAGGACGAGCTGCGCCCGCGTGAGCCGTCCCTCGAGGAGCGACGAGAAGAACCGGCTCTGCACGGGGTGCGCCGCCTTGAAGGCGAGGCACTCGTCCAGGAACTCGCGCGGGGTCAGCGGCTTCGGGGTGATGAACGCCATGCGTTTTCCTAGCGCCCGACCGTCACCCGCGGCAAGCCTTCTCGTCCTGCGGGCCTCGCGTTTGCACCCGATCCTGCGGGGATGCCAGGCTCCCGGTTGCGGGACCGCGGCCCGGTCGGGCATGGAGGTTGCTCGTCCGGCTTTGGATTGACCATGTGTCGTGCCCGCGCCCCTCTGGCCGCAGTCCTCGTCATGATGGCCCGGGGTGCGCTCGCGACGACCGCGGCCGACGTCCCGTGCGTCTCGCACGACCCGACGATGCCGTGCGTGCTCGACAGCGACTTCTCCGTCGGCGCGGGATCCACGCTCGATTTCGGCGCGCGGAGCCTGACGATCACCTCGCGCGGCACGCTCGACGCCGGGGCCGGCGACATGACGATCCTCGCGGCGGGCCTCGACGTGCAGCCGGGCGGTCTCATCACGTCGCGAGCGGCCAACATCTCGATCACGACGACGGGCGACATCGACATCGAGGCGGCAGGGAACAGTCGCGGGCGGATCGACGCCTCGGGCAGCTCAGGCGGGATCGTCACGTTGGTGGCCGGGGGTGACATCACGGTGGCGGGGCAGATTCTCGCGCCCGCCACGCCCTCGTCCGGCTCTGGCGACGGTGGCTCGATCGACGTCACCGGAACGAACGTCACGATCAGCGGGCGGTTCAGCGTGACGGGCGGCAGCACGGGTTTCGGCGGCGACATCAGCGCCGCCGCGGTGACCGGAGGCATCACGATCACCGGGGCGGGCGTGCTCGACGCCTCGGGTGGTGACGGCGGCACGATCTCGGTCGACGCGGACGGCGACGTCACGATCGGCGACGGCGCGCTCCTCGACGGGAACGCCGGTGCCGCGGGCAGCGGCGACTCGATCGAGATCACCTCGTACGGGGGCAACGTGTCGCTGGGGGCGGCCATCGTCCGGGCCCATGCCCCCGGCGACGTCGTCAACGGCGGCGGCAGCGGTGCGGACTTCTGCATCGACGCGGCGGCCACGATCACGAACAACGCCACGGTCGACATGAGTGGCGGGGGACAGGGCGGGCTCGGCGGGACGGTCGAGGTCACGACCGACGGCGACATCATCCAGCGCGGGACGATCGACGTCTCCGCGGAAGGGAGTGGCGGCTTCGCCGGCCTCATCTCCTACACCACGTCCGTCGGCAGGGTGGACATCGCCGGGGGTGCCTTCCTGGCCGACGGCCCCGGCGCGGGCGGCGACGTCTCGGCGTTCAGCTACAACGGCGTGAGCGTCGCGAATCGGATCCTCGCGGACGGGCCCAACGCCTCGATCCAGCTCCAGGGGTGCGCCGTCAACGTGACGCCGACGGCTCGGCTGTCGAGCGTCGGTCCGGCGGGCTCGAACGTGATCGAGGCGAGCGGCCAGATGACCGTCGCGGGCATGCTGTCCACGGACCCCGCCCTGTTCTGCAGCAACGACCCGACGATCGCGTGCGTCGACGACACGCCCTGCCACATCTGCGTGGCCGATCATCTCCAGGCGTGCACCGGGCCGGGTGACTGCGGTGGCGGCCTCTGCGACACGACCGCCACATGCTCGAGCGGCAACGTGCTCGAGTATCGAGATCCGGCGATGCCGCCGGTCCTCACGGGATCGGTCATCGTCCCCGCGCCGGTCGAGCTCCTCACGCCAAGCCTGATCCCCTGC
>CAZLYE010000167.1:0-2866 GCA_964562865.1 uncultured Binatia bacterium (SeqCode)
CCCGGCGCGCGGCGGCAGCTCTCGGTGTTTTCGTGCGCGTCGGCCGGGCGGAGGGGGTCCTCGCCGTCGTGTGGGAGGCGCGACGACGGTCTGCCGTCGTCGCCCAAGGACCCGCGAGGCGGCGAGGACCCCCACCGCCCACAGCCCGCCTCAGGAGAACAACGACAGCGGCCGGCGCGCGCCGGTGAGCGCGTCGAAGTCGGGGCCGCCGGTGAAGCGCAGGATCGCGTCGGCGATCGGCCGGAGCTGCTGCGTCACGTAGTGGTCGTAGTCGGGCGGCGCCGTCGTCTCGCCGACCGACTCGGGGCCCGAGCGCGTGACGACGTAGGTCACGATGCGACCCGACGCAGCGGCCTGCTTCCGCGCCGCCTTCACGTGCGGTGGCGTGGTCTTCGTGTACTCGGCGAGCGGCTTTCGGATCGCCTTTCGGTACGCGAGCTCGGCGTCGAACCGGCCGGCGCGGAGGTCCGCGACGAAGCCGCGCACGAAGTCGGCGACCGGCTGGTCGTGGAACACGAGGCCGAGCAGCTCTCGCTGGAACCGTCGCGCGACCGCGCTCCAGTCGCGGCGGACCGCCTCCAGGCCGACGATCTCGAGCTCGTCCCCCGTCCCGAAGACGAGCCCCGCGTACCGCTTCTTGCTGCCGGTCACGCCGCCGCGAACCTCGGGCATGAAGAAGCGCGCGTAGACCTTCTCGAACTCGAGCTCGAGATGGCTCGTGCAGCCGAAGTCGCGCGCGACGGCGTCCCCGACCGCGGCGCCGATCGCGAGACGCAGCTCCTCGCCGCGCCCGGCGGCGCGCGCGGCGTCCGGCTCGCCGACGTCGACGAAGAGCGAGTCGGTGTCGCCGTAGATCACGCGGTGGCCGAGGCCCTCGACCGCCGACGCCGCGAGCCGGATCACGTGCTGCCCCGCGGTCGTGATCGCGTTCGCGACCGCCGGCGAGAAGAGCCGCGAGGCCGGAGAGCCGAGCACGCCGAAGAGCGAGTTCATGAGGATCTTGATCGCCTGCGCGGCGACGCGCTCGCCCGCCGCTCGAGCGCGTGCCCGCTCCTCGCCGAGGCGCGCGACCAGGTCGGGGAGGATGCCGGGCTCGTCGCGCCGGAAGGCGAAGCCGCCCGGCGTCCGGATCGCGTCCACGCCCTCGGGCGCGGCGACGAACGTGAGCGGGTCGACGTTGAAGGTGCGGATGATGCTCGGGTACAGGCTCTTGAAGTCGAAGACGAGGATGTTCCGGTAGAGGCCGGGGCGCGAGTCGAGGACGAGCCCGCCGACGATCCCGGCGCCCTCCGTCTCGACCGCGCGGACGGACGGCGCCACGCGGCCACGGCCGCGGAGCGCGCCGAGGTAGAGGGAGTCGACGGAGGCGATCGACGCCCCGACGCGGTCGAGCTGCATGCCGGTCAGCAGGCTCCGCTGCACGGCGAGCTCGACCAGCCCCGTGGCCTCCAGGATCTCGAGCACCAGGCGCGCGTCCTGCAGGTTGTATGCGGCGAGGCTGGCCGGGTCCCGCCGGTACGCGGCTTCGATCTCGGCGCCGCGATGCTCGGACCCGAAGAGCTTCCGCTTCCCGACGAGCATCTGGGCCGCCGTGTCGAGCCGGTAGTCCTCGAGACGGATGAAGGCGCCCCGGAGGAGCGCGAGCCCGTCGAGCACGACCCGCCCCGCGAGGACGGCCCGCGCCTCGCGGGTGAAGTTCTGGTCGCGGCGGAGCTCGAGCTCGTCGTCGGTCCGTCCGAGCGCGCAGCGGAGTCCGAGCCGCTGGCAGGCGCGCTGCAGCACCGCGAGATCGAAGTCGCAGACGTTCCAGCCGGTGAGCACGTCGGGGTCGACCTCGCGGACGTGGGCGAGAAAGCGCTCGAGGAGCGCGCGCTCGTCCGGGACGGATTCCGCGCCGGCCACCGATCCGGGCGTGACCATGAGGACCCGCTCGCCGCCGGCGCCCGCCAGGGCGATCGAGTAGAGCTGCCTCCCGTCGAGGCTCGTCTCGATGTCGAGCGACAGCACGCGGAGAGTCGGTGCGAAGTCCGCGGGTGCGAGCACCGGGTTGCGGTAGACGCGCCCGACGCCCGTCTGCTGCTCGAAGGGCCCGTCCACCGTGAAGGCCCCGCGGATCCCCCGATCGATCAGGTAGCGGTACGCGAAGCGGAGGTCGGCCTCGAATGCCTCGACGCCCGCCTCGGCGAGGCGGTTCCGGATCGGCGGGACGTCGCCGGGGAGCGCCACTTGGGCGCGCGCGACCGGCTCGCCCCGGAACGTGCGGAGGTCCGTCGGGAAGAGACGCACGGCGGGAGCCGCCCGGCGGACGGGCGCCTCGTCCACCGCACGCACGAAGAAGTACGGCGCCAGACGATCGTCGACGACGAGCGCGGGCGAGCCGCTCTCGAGGACCGCGTGGAGATGGACGGTAGGTTTCCCTCCGGCAATCCGGTAGGTGGGGGTCAGTACGAAGCCCCGCTCGGGCACCCAGTTATCTTGCCCGTCCTGCGTGCGACGTACTAGAGTCCCCCCGCTCCATGGCCGACGATCAGACGTCCGACCTCCTCCGGCTCTCACTCGCGGACGCGGCGGAGCGGATCCGGCGCCGCCGGCTCTCGCCGGTCGAGCTCACGACGGCGGTCCTGGCGCGGATCGACGCGCTCCAGCCGGTCCTGAACGCGTTCACGACGCTCGCGCCCCGCGAGGAGGTCCTCGCCGCTGCGGGTGCGGCGGAGCGCGAGATCGCGCGCGGGTCGTACCGCGGGCTCCTCCACGGCATCCCGGTCAGCGTGAAGGACCTGATCGACACCGCCGGCCTCCGCACCACGTACGGATCCGGCATGTTCCGCGACCACGTCCCCGCCCGCGACGGCGGCGTCCCGGAGCG
>CAZLYE010000168.1:0-6421 GCA_964562865.1 uncultured Binatia bacterium (SeqCode)
TCGACGAGCTGGCGCACCGACCTGCTGAACGAGCACTGGGGCGAGCACACCCCGATCCCGACCAACGCCCTCGTGAAGGGCCTCTTCGACGGGAGGACGTGGAAGTACGTCGAGTACCTGACCGGAGAGAAGGAGCTCTACGACCTCGACGCCGATCCGTTCGAGCTGCGGAACGTGACCGACAATCCGGCCCACGAGGCCCTGAAGTCGTCCATGGCCGCCCGCCTCCACCAGCTCCAGTCGGAGTGAGGGCCGCGCTCCGGGGCGACCGGAGGGACGCGATCGGCGCGTCGAGGTCGCGCCCTTTGCCGGTCGGACCCGAACCGACTATGAGCGCCCGATGCAGCGGAGGTGGGGGGTCGCGTGGCTGCTCGTCGGCCTCGCGAGCGCGCGGGGCGCGGCGGCGGACCTGGACGGCTGGCGGGACCGCGTCACCCTCACCGTGAGCGACCGCGCGCGCGGGGAGTTCGTCGACTGGTTCCGCCCACCCGAGGGCGTGGCACGTCCCGGCGCCGAGCGGTACGCGTTCTTCGCGAACCAGCTCCGGCTGGGGACGCGGGTCACCTTCCCGCACGTCCAGCTCGCGCTCGAGATGCAGGACACGCGCCTCACCGGCCTTCCCGCGCACTCGAGCCTCCCGCCCCCGCAGGGCAACCTCGGCACGGGCGCGGTCTACTTCGCGAACACGCACGACACGACGCAGGGGGAGCCGTTCCTCAAGCAGGGGTTCCTGGCGCTCCGCCGCGCCGGACTCGCCGCCACGCTCGGCCGCTTCGAGTACCGCGACGGCCTCGAGACGGTGCCCGGCGACGCCACCCTCGCGACGCTCAAGCGCACGCGGATCGCCGAGCGGCTCGTGGGTCCGTTCGAGTTCACGCACGTCACCCGCAGCTTCGACGGCGTTCGTCTGGCGTACGACCGGCCGCTCTGGAACGCGACCGCGCTCGCCGTCCGCCCGACGGCGGGCGGCTTCGAGGTGAGCGCGAACCGCGAGATCGACCGCATCTCCGTCGCGGGGGCCGCGCTCACGGCCAAACGGGTCCCGGGCCTGCCCCCGCTCGACGCGCGCCTCTTCTACCTCTTCTACCGCGACGCGCGGCACGACGTCCTGAAGGTCGACAACCGGCCGCTCGCCGTCCGCGCGGCGGACCACGACCCGATCGCGCTGCACACGATCGGCGCACACGCCCTGACAGCGCTCGACGCCGGACCCGGGATCGTCGACCTGCTCGCCTGGGCCGCCGGGCAGCGGGGCGACTGGGGCACGCAGCGGGACGGCGCGTGGGCATGGGCCGCCGAGGCGGGCTACCAGCTCCCGCGGCTCCCGGCGGCGCCGTGGCTCCGGGTCGGCTGGAACCGCACGTCGGGTGACGACGACCCGCGCGACGGGGAGCACGGAACGTTCTTCCAGCTCCTCCCGACGGCGCGGACGTACGCGCTCTTCCCCTTCTACAACCTGATGAACTCGAGCGACGTCTTCACGGAGCTCATGCTCCGCCCGCACCGGCGCCTCCTGCTCCGCACCGACTGGCACTGGCTCCAGGTGACCCAGCCGCGCGACCTCTGGTACTCGGGCGGCGGCGCGACGAAGGACGACCTCTTCGGCTACGCCGGCTCACCCGCCAACGGACGGAGCGCCCTCGCGCACGTCGTCGACCTCTCCGCGACCGTCGAGCTGCACGAGCAGCTCGTCATCGGCGCGTACTACGGCCACGCGTTCGGGGGCTCGGTCGTCGGCCAGACGTTCGCGGGGCGGGACGCCGACTACGGCTTCATCGAGGCGACGTGGAGGGTGCAGAGGTAGAGAGGCCCGGCGGGGGCGGCGGGGAGGGGCTCGCGCCTCCCGCTCGGCGCCGGTCGGCGCCGCGGGCTCGCCGGGGCGGGCGTGCGGCGCCTTCGAAGGTCGGCGCGAGCCCCTCCCCGCCGCCCCCGCCTCACACGCTCTCCATCACTCGTCGTCCCCTCGGTTCCGTCGGCGGTCCCGCGGGCTCCACGGTGACGAACAGGCCTTTGATGGGGGACGTGTACGACTCGACCGGGACGGCGAACTGGGCCTGGACCCCGCCGTCCGGGGCGGCGTGGAAGTCGCCGCAGAAGACGCTCTTGTCGCCGACCTGCGCCCACAGGCGATAGACCTGGCCCACCGGTAGCGGCGGAACCTTTCGCAGGACGACGGCGCCCTTCTTCGCGTCCATGTCGAGGGCGACTCTGCCGTAGCCGCCGCCCGCCATGGCGAACTGGTGGACCTGGTTCGGCTCCTGGAGCGTCTGCGAGAGCTCGCGCTGGAGATCGAGCTCGTGGTGCGTACGCCAGGAGTCGACCCCGAGCGCGAGCGCCACCGCAGCAGCGGCCGCGGCGGCGAAGCGGCTCCAGACGATGCGTCGCGCGGCGGGGGCCCGCGGCCTCCGTGCCTGCGCTTCCGCCGCGGCGAGGATGCGGCCCCGGAGCTCCGGCGGCGGCTCCGTCGCCGTGGCGAGCGGCACGAGCCCGAGGACGCGGCGCAGGCGGTGCACCTCGGCGTCGAGCGCCCGGTCCTCGGCGAGCCGGCGCTCGAACGCCGCCGCCTCGTCGGGGCGCAGCTCGCCGAGCACGTACTGGACCGCGAGCTCCTCGGCGGCGTCGGGGTCGAGCGGGGTCATGGTCACGTGTCCACCAGGTCGGCGAGCGTCGTCTTCAGGCCGACGAGCCCGCGGCGACACCAGCTCTTGACGGTCCCGAGCGGCGCACCCAGCTCGTCGGCGATCTCGGCCTGCGTGAGGCCCTGGTAGTACGCCATCTCGAGCGCGCGGCGCTCCTGCACCGGCAGGTCGGCCAGGGCGCGCCGCACGCGCTCCGCCGATCGCTCCTCGGACACCCGGTCGAGCGGCGTCGGGGGAGGCTCGGGCGGGGGCGCCGACTCCCACTGCGCGCGCAGGAGGCGGACGCGCCGGCCCCGTCGGCGGAGCCGATCGATCGCACGCGAGCGGACGAGGGTCGTGAGGAACGCCCCGAGCGTGCCGCGTGCCGGATCGAACGCCGTCTGGGTGCAGAGCGACAGAAACACCTCCTGGGTCAGGTCCTGCGCCTCGTCGGGGCCTCCGAGGATGGCGAGCGCGAGGCCGTACACGAGGCGGGCGTGGCGGTCGTAGAGCGGGCCCAGCGCGGATGGGTCGTCGGCGAGCCGGGCGACCAGCTCCTCGTCCGCCGGGACGAGCCCCTCGGCGGGCTCTTCTCGCGACGCACGCAAGGCGCATGCCGGTACCACATCCGGGAAGTCGAGGCCATGAAGTCCCCGTTCGAGCTACGCGCGAGCCCGCCCGGCGGATGCACCGCCCACCCTCACTCCGTCGCGGCCGCGAGGGAGACGACGCTCAGGCCCGGGACGCCGATCGTCCCGGCGGCGGTGGCCTTCCCGGTCGCGAGGTCGAGCGTGTAGAGGGCGGCGCCCGACGCCGCCCAGGCGCGATCCTGCCCTGCCGGCCCCGTCACGATGGCGAAGCCGCCGAGCGGGCCGAAGGCGACGCCCAGCGGCCCGACCGTCGCCAGCTGGCCGTCGTTGGGCGGGTCCTGCAGGGCGAGCACCGCGAGCGCGCCGTCGATCACGAAGAGCCTGGTCGTCGCCGCGCCGGGGACGGCGTTCGTGTACGCCGCGGCGGTGATGCGTGGGCGGCGGCCCGCGTTCGGGTCACCGTCGCGGTAGGCGAGCGGGCGGTCGACGGCCGCCGCCCCGAGCGTCGGGTGCACCCGGAGGTTCTGTCCCTCGCCGCTCACCAGCCGCAGGCGATCGGTCTGCGGGTTGAAGGCGATCCCCGAGCGTGCGCCCCCGTCGAAGGGGACGGTGAGCGTGCCGACCGACGTCGCCGCACCCGACCCGAGGTCGATCCGGTAGAGGTCGTTCGCCACGCTGAGCCCGTAGAGTCGACCGTCGGCCGGGCGCGTGTCGATCCCGATCAGGCGGTCGCCGAGGCCCGACGGCTCGACCCGACGCACGGCGTCCGGCCGGTCCGCCGTGAACACGAGCAGCGCGCCGTCCTCGCCGAGCGCGACGAGCGTGACGGCAGACGCGCCCGCCGGGAACGCGAGGAGAGATGCGAGGAGAAGGATCGCGCGCACGCGGCCGTGGTTAAACCCCGTCGCGAGACGCGCGGCAACGCCTGCATCCCTTCGCGGTCGCGTTGGCCCCAGGAAACACGCCTGGTCTATAAGCCGACCGTTGGAACGCGATCGACCGCAGCCGAGCCGCTTCCGCGTCGGACTCCTCCCCCTGCTCGCCGTCGCGGCGACCACGGGCTGCGGGCGACGGTCCGCGAGCGACACCGGGGTGCCCGCCCTCTGCACCGCCGTGGCGGCGCCGGCCCGCGTCGAGTGCGCCGTCGCCGTCCCCGACGCCGGCGAGCTCGTGTTCGGCGTCGAGCCCTCCGTCCCGCCGGAGCGCCTCGCGGTCGTCGTTCAGGAGGACCCGGCCGACGGGCCGCCCGAGACGGCCGTCGCCGCGGCCCGCGCCGGTGAGGACTGGCGCGTGCCGCTCGCGGCCTTCGCGGGCGGCGTCGTCCGCGTGCGCATCGCCGACCGCGGTGGCGGTGCGCTCACCCTCCAGCGTCCGCGCGTCGTCGGCAACGCCCGCCGGCTCCCGCCGCTGCTCGACGCGCGGGCGCGCCCGCCGGCGCGCCCGATCAACGTCGTCCTCTACGTGGTCGACGCGCTCCGTGCGGACCGCCTCTCGACGTACGGATACCCCTACCCCACCTCACCCAACCTCGACCGCCTCGCGGCACGGGGGCGGCTCTTCATGAGCGCGTACTCGGCGGGGCCGAACACGACGGCCTCCGTGCCGTCGCTGCTCGGGTCGCGCTATCCGTGGGAGCACGGGGGCCACCTCGCGGCCGACCGGGACGCGCGGCCGACGCTGGCGGAGCTGTTTCGGCGCGCCGGGTACCGCACGGGCGGCTTCCAGGCCAACTTCCTGCTGCCGGCGATCCTCGGATTCGGTCGCGGCTTCGACCGCTACGACGTCGTCTTCGAGAAGACGGCGTCCGGGCCGCGGAAGGTCGACGCGGGCACCCTGCACGCCCACGTGCTCGACTGGCTCCAGCAGGGACACGGCGAGCCGTTCTTCATCTACGTGCAGTCGCTCGACGTCCACAACCCGTACGACCCGCCCGCCGAGTTCCGCGGCCGCGTGCGGCCCGTCGACGCGGAGCCGAGTGCCGTCGAGAAGACGCTCGCCGACCCCGCGGCGTCCGAGGCGCTGCGCCGCATCGTCGCCGCCCTGAAGCCCGAGCTCTACGACGACTGCATCGCCTACGCGGACCAGGAGATCGGGAACCTGCTCGCCGCGCTCGACCGGCTGGGCGTGCGCGATCGGACGGCGGTGGTCATCACGGCCGATCACGGCGAGTCGCTCGGCGAGGGCGGCCGATTCCTGCACGGGCATTCGCTCCTCGAGGAGCTGGTGCGCGTCCCGCTCATCCTCGTCCTGCCGTGGGACCCCGAGCCGCGGACCATCGTCGAGCCGGTGAGCCTCCTCGACGTGGCGCCGACCCTGCTCGACCTGGCCGGGCTCGCCGTGCCCGACACGTTCCGCGGCCACAGCATGCTCCGGGAGCGAACCGATCCGCCGGAGCATCCCATCGTCGGCGCGCGCCTCGAGGCCGCGCCGGGCCCGAACGCGCACGCGAGCGACTGGTACCTGCGCGACGGTCCGTGGAAGCTGCGCATCGACCGCCAGAACGGGCCGCACCTCTTCGACATCCCCGCGGATCACGCGGAGTCCCGCGACGTCGCCACCGAGCGGCCGGTCCGCGCCGCGTACCTCGAGGCGCGGCTGCGCGGGCTCGCCGCGTCGACGGGCGGCAGCGCGCCCCCGAGCGCGCCGGAGCTGGGCGACGCCGAGCGCCGGGAGCGGGACCGCGCGCTCCGCGCGCTCGGCTACGTCGAATAGAGGCGGCGGGGGCTACGGCCGCGTGTAGCGGCCCATCAGCTCGGCCTTGCCGAGGGTGTGACCCGCGACCGCCTGCTCGACGTCCGCGCGCGTGGCGCCGGGCGGCAGCTCGACGGCCCGATCGAGCGCCCAGAGCCGGAAGAAGTACCGATGCGTCGTCCCGCGCGGCGGGCACGGGCCGCCCCAGCCCATCCTCTTGAAGTCGTTCCTTCCCTGGCGGCTGCCGTCCTCGAGCGTCGCCGTCGGTTTCACGCCCTCGGCCAGCGCGGAGACGCTCGATGGGATCCCGTAGATCACCCAGTGCACCCACGTGCCGGCGGGCGCGTCCGGATCGTCGCACACGAGCGCGAAGCTCTGCGTCTTGGCCGGGGCGTCCTTCCACGCGAGCGGCGGCGACACGTCCTCGCCATCGCAGGTGTGCCGGCGCGGGATCTCCCCGCTCGCCGGGAACGCCGTGCTCGTGATCTCGAAGGCCATCGCCACCCCGGACGAGAGGAGGAC